>NZ_DATIGV010000001.1:0-3557 GCF_035481345.1 Hydrogenophaga sp.
AGTTGAGAGAGATGAGGCGGACCATCGTAAACACGCGCGGGATCGACAGATCGAGCACCGAACGTCCCTTGAAGTTGATCGAACTCGCGCAGGGTGCCGTCAAGCAGATTCGCATGCTCAAGAATGGCAAAGCAGGCGAGACTGAGGAATCGCCGCAATGAAAACGCTTCCCAATGGCCGCAGCAAGCAGGATGAGGAACGGGCCTTCTTGAACGTCTGCCACCGCACACAAAACCGACGCCCTCGGGCTGAAGAGGTTCTGATCGAGGAATCGTTCTTTGACGCTTCAGCGCGGCCCGAGGAAGACGTCTGGGCCGCGTTTTACAAGAAGGTTTGGAACGGCCCAACGGGGGAACTGAACGGCGCGCAGATCTGTTCGGCCATCAGAGACCATCTGGCAGGGGTGCAGGGTCACGACTGTTGTTACTGCGGTCAGGCGCTTCTCGGGTGAGCGTCCAGCCTGACCACCTTCCACGGCTGGTTTAGGCGCGCGACGATGGTGCCCACCAAACGAACAGGTGGGCACCTATGCACCCCAATTCTCCGCGGCGCGTCCATGGCGCCGAGTTCAAGTCGAAGATTCTCGCTGAGTGCCAGAAGCCAGGCGTGTCCGTGGCGTCCGTGGCGTTGGCCCATGGGCTGAACGTCAATCTCGTGCGCAAGTGGCTGGTCGGGCGCGGCCTCAAGCGCTGCGGGCTGGCCACCCAGGCGAGCTCGCCCGATGCAGCGACCTTGCCTGCATTGCAGTTCATGCCGGTCGCGTTGGACGCACCGCCCGCGGCGCTACCGGCCCCGAGCGCGCAGACCATTCACATCGAGTTGCGGCGCGGCGAGGCCCGGCTGTCGGTGCAGTGGCCCGCGAGCCAGCCCGAGGCTTGCGCTGCCTGGCTGCGCGATCTGGCGACGTCGCTGCGGTGAGCCGCCATGCTGCGCATCGACGGTGTGTGGCTGTGCACGCAGCCGGTGGACATGCGCGCCGGAGGCGACCGGCTGCTGGCGGCGGTCGTGGCCTCGCTGGGCGAGGCCCGCGCGCACCACGGCTACCTGTTCGCCAATGCCCGGGGAACACGGATCAAGCTCCTGGTGCACGATGGCTTCGGCATCTGGTGCGCCGCGCGCAGGCTGCACGCCGGTCGGTTCGTCTGGACGCAGGGAGCAGGCGGCCCTCCCGCACTGGCACTGAGCCGCGAGCAGTTCGACGCCCTCGTGCTGGGACTGCCGTGGCAGCGGCTGGGCGAGGCCTCCGTCATCACGAGGACGTGAAGCACGACGCCGTGCAACAGCACTTGCGCGGATGGCGGGCGCTGCGCGCGTGCGGCACCATGGCCGCACATGAACGACGACGCGCTCGAACTCACGCCCGAGATGCTGCAGGCCCTGCCGCCGGCGGCGCGCGCGTTCATCGAGCGGCAAACCCAGGCACTGGCGGAGCACCGCTCGCTCATCGCCCGCAAGGACCGCGAGATCACGCTGCGCGACGCCCAGCTCGAGAAGCTCAAGTTCGAGATCGCCCGCTTCAAGCGCTGGCGCTTCGGCGCGAAGGCCGAGGCGATGAGCGCCGAGCAGCGGCGCCTGTTCGAGGAGACCCTCGCCGAGGACGAGGCGAGCCTGCAGGCGCGGCTGGAGCAGTTGCGCGCCCAGGCCGCCGCCGTGGGCGCAGAGCGAGCGAAGAAGGCGCCTCGCCAGCCGCGCCGTCAGGCGTTGCCCGAGCACCTGCGCCGCGTCGAGCATCGCCACGAACCCGAGAGCACCACCTGCCCGCAAGACGGTTGTGGCCGAGCGATGACCCGCATCGGCGAAGACGTCACCGAGCGGCTGGACGTGGTGCCGGCCGAGTTCTTCGTGCACCGCCACGTCTACGGCAAGTGGGCGTGCCGCTGCTGCCAGTCGCTCGTGCAGGCGGCAAGCCAACCGGAAGTCATCGAGGGCGGGATGGCCGCCAGCGGGCTGCTGGCCTACACGCTCATCAGCCGCTTCGCCGACCACCTGCCGTACTACCGGCAGGAGGCCATCAACGCCCGCAGCGGCGTGCACACGCCGCGCTCGACGCTGGCGGCCTGGGCGGGCCAGGCCGGCGCCGCACTGGAGCCGCTGTACGAGCTGCACAGGCAGTTCGTGCTCGGGTGCCGCGTGCTGCACGCCGACGAGACCCCGGTGGCATTGCTGGACCCGGGTGCGGGCAAGACACGCAGGGCCTACGTGTGGGCGTATGCGCGAAGTCGGCACGACCCGACGCCCGGCGTCGTCTACGACTTCTGCCGAGGTCGAGGCGCGCAGTACCCGGTGGCCTTCCTGGCTGGCGACGAGCGGCACGGCATCGCGCGCTGGGAAGGCACCTTGCTGACCGACCGCTACCAGGCCTACGAGACCGTGCTCGACCCGGGCGTCTACCCGGGCCGGCAGGCGGCGGCCTGCGTGGCGCACGCCCGGCGCAAGTTCGACGAGTTGGCCAAGGCCAGGTCCAGTGCCGTGGCCGACGAGGCCGTGGTGCGCCTGGCCGCGATCTATGCCGTCGAGCGCAACCTCGTCGACCTCGGCGACGACGAACGCCTCGCGCTTCGCAGGCAGCACGCTCGACCGCTGTGGGACGAGCTGCAGGTCTGGCTTCAGCTCGAGCGCCGTCGCGTGCTCGACGGGAGCCCGGTTGCCGGGGCCATCGACTACACGCTCAACCACTGGGCCGCGCTCACGCGCCACCTCGAAGACGGGGCCGTGGCCATCGACAACAACCACCTCGAACAGCAGATCAAGCCATGGGCGATGGGCCGCAAGGCCTGGATGTTCGTCGGAAGCGAACTGGCCGGGCAGCGCGCGGCCGTGGTGATGAGCTTGGTGCAATCCGCGCGTCTCAACGGGCACGATCCGCTGGCCTACTTGCGCGATGTGCTGCAGCGGCTGCCCACGATGCTCAACAGCCGGCTCGACGAACTTCTGCCGCATCGCTGGGTGCCGACGAACGGCTGACAGTTGACCGGCAAGGTGGTGTCACTGGACGCTCACAGAGGACTCGCATGGGCCTGCTGACCTTCAGCCTCAACATCACCCTGGACGGCTGCGTCGACCACCAGGAGGGCATCGCCGACGACGAGACGCATGCGTTCTTCACGCGGCTGATGGACGAGAGCGGGGCGATGCTGTGGGGCCGCACCACCTACGAGATGATGGAGGGCTACTGGCCGGCCGTGGCGCGTGGCGACGTGGACGCGCCGCCCGCGGTGCGCGAATGGGCGGTCAAGCTGGAGACCAAGCCGAAGTACGTGGTGTCGTCGACGCGATCGACCTTTCCGTGGCGGCACAGTCACCACGTCGCCGGCGACTTGCGCGCGGGCGTGCAGCGGCTCAAGGACACGACCCCGGCGGGTGTGCTGCTCGGCAGCGGACGCCTCGCGACCGAACTGGACCGGCTCGACCTGATCGACGAATACCGGTTCCTCGTCCACCCCCGGATCGCCGGGCACGGGCCCACGCTGTACCAGGGCGGGCTGCCGGGTACCCGGCGGCTCGAACTGCTGTCGGCGACGCCGCTCCGCAATGGCGCCGTGGCCATGCACTACGGG
>NZ_DATIGV010000002.1:0-2614 GCF_035481345.1 Hydrogenophaga sp.
TTGGTGCCGTTGTTGCTGACGGTGAAGAAGCCTTCCTTGTCCACCGCCATGTCCAGGTAGCGCCCGGTCTGGTTGATGTCGCCCTGCGAGAACTGCTGGGCCACGTTGGTCAGGCGCACGCCGGCGCCGATGCCGTTGCGCAGCAGTCCGTAGCCGGTGGACGAGAACACTTCGGCGAACTCCGCGCGCGACTCCTTGAAGCCGGTGGTGTTGACGTTGGCGATGTTGTGCGAGGTGACGTTGAGGTCGGCGTTGGCCGCCCTCATGCCGGACAGCGAGCTGTTGAATGCCATGGAAGACTCCTTGCGTTATGCGGTGGGAGCGGAGGTCAGGACGCCGACTTGCCGATGCGCAGCACGTAGTCGAGCGGTGCGGTGCCCAGGCCGGGCAGGTTGAGATACAGGCCATCGGAGCCGATGGTCACGCTGTCGACCGTGGCGTCGACGTAGGTGTTCAGTGCGGTGGCCGTGCCGTCGGTGGCCGTATGGGTGGCCTTGATCGAGTACGTGCCTTCCGGCGCGCGCTCGCCGTTGGCCTTGATGCCATCCCAGGAGAACGCGGTTTCGCCCTTGGCGCCGGCTTCCACTTCGATCGTGTCCACCACCACGCCGCTGGCGTCGGTGATCTCGAAGGTCACCTTGCCTGCGCCAGGGGACATCACCAGGCCGCTGGTGTCGCCGGTGGCGGGCAACGCGACGGATTCCGAAGGCACCACCACCGAATGGCCCACCAGCGAGGCGCCCTTCAGCACCTGGTCGCCGGTCAGCGCGGCCGTGAACCCGTTGACCGTGCCGTTGAGGTCGCTGATGCCCTGCACGGTGGAGAACTGCGCCAGCTGGGCGACGAACTCGCTGTTGGACAGCGGCTTGAGCGGGTCCTGGTTGGCCAGCTGCTCGGTCATCAGCCGCATGAAGTCGGCCTGTCCCAGTGTGTCGGCCTTCTTTGCCGTGGTCGCCGCGCCGGTGGTGCTGGTGTTGATGGCGGCGAAGGGGTCGCCGTTGACGGTGGTCATGTGCGTGTTCGCTCGGTGGCAGGCCGTCAGCGGCCCATGGTCAGGGTGGCCAGCGCCAGTTCCTTGGCGGTGTTCAGCACTTCCACGCCGGCCTGGTAGCCGCGCGAAGCAGAGATCAGGTTGACCATCTGCGCGACCGGATCGACATCCGGCGCGTAGACGTAACCGTCGCCATCGGCCATCGGGTGGCCGGGCTCGTAACGTTTGATCGGTGGCGCCTGGCTCTGGGTGATTTCCTTCACCTGTACCGAGGTCAGCGAGCCGTCCGCGTCGAGCGGGCGCGCCTGGAAGATCGGTTCGATCGGTTTGTAGACCGCCTCGGGCGAGGAGGCGATGGAATCGGCGTTGGACAGGTTGCTGGCGATGGTGTTCAGGCGTACGGACTGCGCCTGCAGCGCGGAGCCGGCGACGTCGAAGATGGGCAGGTTGCTCATGGCGCGTCCCCTTACTGGCCTGTGATGGCGGTGAGCATGGTGCGCACCTTGGATTCGATGAAGCTCAGCGAGGCGCGGTATTCCAGGGCGGCCCGGCCGTAGGCGGCGCGCTCGGTGTCGGCATCGACGGTGTTGCCGTCCAGGCTGGGCTGCACGCCGGCGCGCTCGAACACGCGCGGGCCGGCATCGAGCAGGGTGAGGTGCTGCTCGTGGGTGGTCTGCAGGGGCGAAGCCTTGGCGGCGGCCTGCTCCAGGGCGGCCTGGAAATCGAGATCCCGGGCCTTGAAGTGGGGCGTGTCCGCGTTCGACAGGTTGCTGGCGATCAGCTGCATGCGCTGCTCACGCAGCGGCAGCGCCGCGGCGTGGACGCCCAGATAGTTGGAGATGGGATTGGACATGGCACCGCTCCGGCAGACCGTTGCCGGGGGTGGTGCAAGGCGTGTGCCAGAACCGGGCGAGCATCCGCCCAAGCAGGGATGGGGATCCCCGGGCCGTCATCCCGGCGAACGCCGGGATCCATCTTGATCCTGCCCTTTACCCCTTCTCTCTTCTAGGGGAAGAGCACATGGGTCCCAGCTTTCGCTGGGACGACGATCAGGCGGCCATCTGCGCCGCGGCCACCTGGTTCAGCCGGAACAGCACGTGCTCGGCCAGCTCGTGCGGGCTGTACTTGGCCACGAAGGCGTTGGCGCCCACGCGTTCGACCATGGCGTTGTTGAACACGCCCGACAGCGAGGTGTGCAGCAGCACGTACAGGCCGGCCAGGCCCGGGTGGCGCCGGATTTCCGTCGTCAGGGTGTAGCCGTCCATGGCCGGCATTTCGATGTCGGAGATGACCATGGCGTAGCGCTCGGCGGGATTCTCGCCGGCCGCATGCACCTGCAAGAGGTGGTCCAGTGCCTGCCGGCCGTCCGAGAGCAGGGTGGCGGTGACGCCAAGCTGCTCCAGCACGCTGCGGATCTGCGAGCGCGCCACGCGCGAGTCGTCCACCACCAGCACCTGCAGCGGAGGTGCGTCCGCAGGCAGGGCCATCTCCGGCGCCAGCGTGGCGTCCATGCGCGACTGGCAGATGTCGGCCAGTACGCTTTCCACGTCGATCACCTGGATCAGCTCGCCCTGGAAGCGCGTCACCGCAGTGAGGTAGCTGTTCTCCGCGCCCAGTTCCGGC
>NZ_DATIGV010000003.1:0-10846 GCF_035481345.1 Hydrogenophaga sp.
TCCGCCCTGCTCGACCTGCTGGGCCAGCACCTGGAGGTGCCCGTGGCCGCGCTGCTCGGCGAAGGCCAGCAGCGCGAGTCGGTGGAGATGCTGGGCTACCTGTTCTTCGTGGGCGACCGCACGAAGACCGACCTGCCTTACGTGGACCCGGCCAATGAGCCCGACGGCGCCGACGCCTGGTGCCGCCTGCGCCACGACAAGGCCATGACGCCCGAGGCCATCGTGCGGCTGGCCGAAGCCGCGCGCGAGCGCTACGGCTTCAACGACTTCAAGCTCAAGGGCGGCGTGCTGCGCGGCGACGAGGAAGTGGACGCCGTCACCGCGCTGCACGAGCGCTTCCCCGAGGCGCGGATCACGCTCGACCCCAACGGCGGCTGGCTGCTCAAAGACGCCATCCGCCTGGGCCAGCGCATGCGCGGCGTGGTGGCCTACGCCGAAGACCCCTGCGGCGCCGAGGACGGCTTCTCCGGCCGCGAGGTGATGGCCGAGTTCCGCCGCGCCACCGGCCTGCCCACGGCCACCAACATGGTCGCCACCGACTGGCGCCAGCTCAGCCACGCGCTCTCGCTGCAGTCGGTCGACATCCCGCTCGCCGACCCGCACTTCTGGACCATGGCCGGCAGCGTGCGCGTGGCCCAGACCTGCCGCGACTGGGGTCTCACCTGGGGCTCGCACTCCAACAACCACTTCGACGTGTCCCTGGCCATGTTCACGCACGTGGGCGCGGCCGCGCCGGGCAAGGTCACGGCCATCGACACGCACTGGATCTGGCAGGACGGCCAGCGCCTCACCAAGGAGCCGCTGAAGATCGTGAACGGCCACGTGGCCGTGCCGAAGAAGCCCGGCCTGGGCGTGGAGCTGGACATGGCCGAGGTGGAGAAGGCCCACCAGCTCTACCGCCAGCACGGCCTGGGCGCGCGCGACGACGCCACCGCCATGCAGTACCTCATCCCCAACTGGCGCTTCGACCCCAAGCGCCCCTGCATGGACCGCTGAGACCGATCCCGTCTTAGGATCGCGCCTTCCATCCCCACAACAACAAGGCATTCGCATGCGACCGAACCGACTGCGCGAGATCTGGGCCAACGGCGGCGCCGTGGTGAACGGCTGGCTCGCCATCCCCAACAGCTTCTCCGCCGAGACCATGGCCCACCAGGGCTGGGACTCCCTCACCATCGACCTGCAGCATGGCGTCATCGACTACAACAGCATGGTCCCCATGCTGCAGGCCGTCAGCACCACCAACACCGTGCCCGTGGTGCGCGTGCCCTGGCTGGAGCCCGGCATCCTCATGAAGGCGCTGGACGCCGGCGCCTACGGCGTGATCTGCCCCATGGTGAACACGCGCGCCGACGCCGAGAAGCTGGTGGCCTACACCCACTACGCGCCGCGCGGCACGCGCAGCTTCGGCCCCGTGCGCGCCCTGCTCTACGGCGGGGCCGACTACCCGAAGCACGCCAACGACACCATCGTCACCTTCGCCATGATCGAGACCGCGCAGGCGCTGGAGAACCTCGACGACATCCTCTCCACGCCGGGGCTGGACGCCATCTACATCGGCCCGTCCGACCTGTCGCTCGCGCTGGGCTGCAACCCCACCTTCGACGAACTCGACCCCAAGGCCGCCGAGGCCGTGCAGCACATCCTGGCCCGCGCCAAGGCGCACAAGGTGGTGGCCGGCATCCACAACGGCTCGCCCGAGGCCGCGCTCAAGCGCATCGCCATGGGCTTCCAGTTCGTCACCGTCAGCTCCGACGCGCGCCTCATGGCCGCGGGTGCGCAGCAGGTCGTCAACACCATGCGCGGCGGCGTGAAGGCCGCCAAGCCGCCGCAGGGCTACTGAGCACGCACCTCAACACGGAAGGAACCACATGAAAGTCGGATTCATCGGCCTGGGCATCATGGGCACGCCCATGGCCCTGCACCTCGTCAACAAGGGCCACCAGCTGTTCGTGCACACGCGCAGCCAGGTGCCCGAGGCCGTCACCGCCGCCGGTGGCGTGCGCGTGGACAGCGCCGCCGCCGTGGCGCGCGAGGCCGAGGTCATCTTCACCATGGTGCCCGACACGCCCGACGTGGAGGCCGTGCTGTTCGGCAAGAACGGCGTGGCCGAAGGATTGAGCAAGGGCAAGGTCGTGGTCGACATGAGCTCCATCTCGCCCATGGCCACCAAGGCCTTCGCCAAACGCATCAACGAACTCGGCGCCGACTACATCGACGCGCCGGTTTCGGGCGGCGAAGTGGGCGCCAAGGCCGGCACGCTCACCATCATGTGCGGTGGCGATGCGGCCGTGTTCGAGCGCGTGAAGCCCTTGCTGGAGTGCATGGGCAAGAACATCACCCTGGTGGGCGGCAACGGCGACGGCCAGACCACCAAGGTGGCCAACCAGATCATCGTGGCGCTCAACATCGCGGCCGTGAGCGAGGCCCTGGTGTTCGCCAGCAAGGCCGGCGCCGACCCGGCCAAGGTGCGCGAGGCCCTCATGGGCGGCTTCGCGGCCAGCCGCATTCTGGAAGTGCATGGCGAGCGCATGATCAAGCGCACCTTCAACCCCGGCTTTCGCATCAAGCTGCACCAGAAGGACCTGGGCCTGGCCCTGCAGGGCGCGCGCGAGCTGGGCGTGGCCCTGCCGCAAACGGCCAACGCCGCGCAACTGATGCAGGCCTGCGCCGCGCACGGCCTGGGCGAGCTGGACCACTCCGCCCTGGTGCAGGCGCTGGAGATCATGGCCGAGCACCCCGTGGCCAAAGGCTGAGCGGGCACGGGCTTTGCCGTCGGCCCCCAGGAAAGGGGTACCGATGGGCGAAGCCGATCTGGTCAAAAGTCGACGCGCGCTGCTGCTGATCGACTTCATCAATCCGTTGGACTTTCCGGAAGCGGGCGCGCTCGCAGCGCCCGCGCTGGAGGCCGCCCGGGCGAGCCGGCGCCTGGCCCAGGCCGCGCGCACACAGCGCATTCCGGTGATCTACGCCAACGACAACTTCGGCCGCTGGCAATCCGACTTCCCGACCATGGTGAAGCGGCTGGGCCAGGGGCGCGACCTGAGCGCGTCCATCGTGCGCCTGCTGCGGCCCCGGCGCGGCGACCTGACCGTGCTCAAGCCCATGCACTCCGCCTTCTTCGGCACGCCGCTGGACATCATCCTCGATCACACCGGCGCCCGCTCCGTGGTGCTGGCGGGCCTGGCCACGGACATCTGCATCCAGTTGACCGCGGCCGATGCCTTCCTGCGTGGCCTGAAGGTGCACGTGCCCGAAGACTGCACGGCCGCGGAGTCGCCGCAGAAGAAGGCGATCGCGCTGGCCTACATGCGCGACATCCTGAAGTGCGACACGCGGCCCTGGCGCAGCTTGCGCTGGCACCGCGCCTGAGCACGCCGGGCACGTGGCTTGCCGGGCATGAGGCGCCCCCCTCGCTCTGGCGACGGGGGTTTGCGATGTCACCCATTCATCCCACGATTCAGGAGATTCCCCATGCCCACCAGCCGCAACGAAGCCGACGCCTGCACCCTGCTGGACACCGACCACAAGGCCGTCAAGAAAATGTTCAAGGCGTACGAAGAGCTCGCGCATTCCAAGGCGCGCGACGCCAGCCAGAAAAAAATGGAACTGGCCCGGGAGATCTGCCATGAGCTCACCGTGCACGCCGCCATCGAGGAAGAAATCTTCTACCCCGCCCTGCGCGAAGCGCTGAAGGAGACCGAGGCCCTCGCCGAAGCCGAGGTCGAGCACGCGGGCGCCAAGGACCTCATCGCGCAGATCGAGGCCATGGACGAGGCCGATGAAATGTTCGACGCCAAGGTCAAGGTGCTGGGCGAGTACATCGACCACCACGTGAAGGAAGAGCGCAACCAGATCTTCCCGAAAGCCAGGGCCGCCCGCGGGCTGGACCTGATGGCCATGCGCGACGAGCTGCAGGCCCGCAAGGAAGCGCTGATGGGCGTGGAGGTCTGAGCCGCCCCTTCAGCCCCCGCCAGGCCTGCTCGATGCCGCCTCAGGGGCTGATGCCTCAGCCGCCAACCCTCAGCACCCCGCCCGACGGAAGCGTCAGCACGTACAGAGCGCCGTCGGGCCCCATGCGCACATCGACGATGCGCTCGTTGCGGTCCGCGAGCAGGCGTTCACGGCCGACTTCGCGTGTGCCGTCGAACTGAATGCGCCACAGGCCAGTGCCGTCGCGCGCGCCGACGAACAGGCTGCCTTGCCAGTGCGCCGGGCTGCTGCCGGTGAAGAAGGCCATGCCGCTCGGTCCGATCGACGATTTCTGGCCACCGGTCCAGGGGCTGCCATCGCTGGTGTCCCAGACCGCCAGCGGCTGCTCCATGCCCGGCTTGCTGGTGCCCTCACCGAAGGGCGTGGTGGTCCCCGGCACCTGGCCGTGGCTGATCACCGGCCAACCGTAGTTGCGCCCGGGCAGCGTGAGGTTGATTTCGTCGCCGCCCTGCGGCCCCGCTTCGTGCGTCCACAGCTCGCCCGTCTCGGGGTGGATCGCTGCGCCCTTCGGGTTGCGGTGACCAAGGCTCCACAGGCCAGGAAGCGCGCCGACGATGACGGGGTTGCCCGGTGCGGGCGCGCCATCGGTGGTGATGCGAACCACCTTGCCATTCCCACTCGCCACGTCCTGCGCGAGCGCGCGCTGTTCGGGCGTTTCGCGATCGCCCAGCGTCACGAACAAATGGCCTTCGCGGTCGAACGCCATGCGTCCGCCAAAGTTTCCGCCTCCGTCGACCTTCGGCTGCCGGTAGATCACCTGGTACGTCGGCACCAGGTCCCCGCTGTCGTCAAGCTCCGCGCGCGCCACAGCCGTGCCCCGGTCCAATGAGCCTCCTGCGCCTTCAGCAAAAGTGAAGTACAGCCGTCGGTTGCTGTCGAAGGCGGGGTCCACCGCCACGTCGAGCAAGCCCGTGTGCTCGGTCCCCACCGTCATCATGGTGAAGGCTGCGTGGTTCAGGTACATGTAGCTCGAACCGTCCGCCTCGTACAGGCGCAAGTAGCGGTCGCTCGTGACGACGATGAAACGGCCATCGGGCAGAAAGGCCATGGCGGTGGGGTTGGAGAAGCCCACAGGCAACTGCGACACCGCGACTGGTTCGGTGGTGGGCGTGAACGTGGGGCCACCACCAGGATTGCCGCCGCCAGGATCGCCGCCTCCAGATCCGTCGCCCGAATCGACGTTGCCACCACCGCCGCCGCACGCGCTCAGCACGCCCAAGGCGAGTACGGAAGCGAGCAACAAGCCGGGCCGCGCCAGCAGACCGGCCCGCCTATCGGCCATGGTCTTCATGAGCTTGTCCTGCTCGTCCTTGCTCTGGCTGCGCCGGTTCCGCTTCCCGAGGCTTTGTCTTGGTGCCAGACGGAGAAGTCCCTTCGGTGCTCGTCGACGCAGGGCGGCCTGGTGTGCGAGGTCTCGGAACCGTGGCGGGGTCTTGCGCGGACTCGGCGTCACGGTAAGCACCGCGTTCATTGAGCCTTCGGTTCACGTCGTCACTGCTGCCGGGTTGAGCATAGTCCTTGCCCCGACCAAAGTCGCCTTGCGGTTGGCGAGGGCTTGCGTACACGCCTCTGAGGTGTTTGATGTGATCGCGAGTCATGGGAACTCCTTCCAGCCAGCTTCGGGCAAACCGTGTGCCCGCGTGGCTCGATGCAGGCTCAGTGCCGCAGCCGGCTCACCTTCCGCCAAGCCTTCCCGAAGGCGCCTCATACAGAAGCCGCCGGCCTGGGGCCTCGTCTACGGGCAGCAGGTCGGTGTTGCGCAACTGCGGGTCTTGCCCCAGTTGGAACAGCACGGGGCCCAGGGCCGGCGACTCGCACGGCGCTGGCGCCCACAGCGCGCCTATCCACTCCAGGGCCCAGCTCGGGCCTGTGTCGCGGCGCCGGTGCAAGCGCGCGATGCCGCTGAGGTCCGCCACGGGGATGCGGGCCAACAGGTCCAGCAGCGTGTGGTCCCAGGCCACCAGCGAGGTCTGCGACAGCTTCTGACCGTTGTAGGAGACGTCGTAGACGAGCAGGTACCAGGGCCGCTCCAGCGCGAGCGTGATGGCGGGCCAGTGGGTCTGGTGCGGGGCGATCTGCGAGGGGTGGAGGTGCTGGACGAGGCCGGGGGCGGTGATGAACACGGGGAACTCCCAAAAAACCGACCGCAAATTGTGCCCCAAACTAGCACACAGCCCGTGTTCGGTGCCAACCTTTTTTGGTGTCTGAACAAGCCGCTGAAACCCCGCACCTCCTGGCCCAGCTGGCGGCGAACCTCCGTGCGCTTCGAGCCCAAGGAAACTGGACCTCCAGCGCGCTGGCGGAGCAAGCGCACATCAGCCGGCGGATGCTTCAACTGCTGGAGCAGGGCCACGTCAACGTCTCACTGCATGCGGTAGACAAACTGGCGCGGGCCCTCGGTGTCACCACGGGGTCACTGCTGGGGAAAAGGCCTGTGGCCCGGCAGGACGGTGATGCCCTGATTGATCAGGTGCTGGCATCAAACCTCGTCTTGGCGAGAAAGAGGTTGAAGCTGACCCAGGAAACCTTGGCTCAGCAATCGGGTGTCAGTAGAGCCGTCATCGCGCACATCGAACGCCAGGCGCGAAACCCATCGCTGCACACACTCGCGAGGCTCGCGGCCGCGCTCGATCTGTCCATCGAGGCGCTGCTGACCAAGTATGTCTGGCGCTGACTCGGGACCGGCGCTGCCTTGTACGTCGCATCTTCAGCGGTAGCTGTCAGCCAATGGTCCAGCGTCAATGCGCGCGCTCGGCCGCTCTTCAGACATTCAGCCGGCGCCAACGAGTCTGCAGTAGACGCTCGACCACCAGTCGCCCGTCCAGACGCTGGTGCATGCTGGGCCCATTCCAGAAGACGCCGCCACGGCGTACGAAAACGCTATCTGAGCTTGTAGAGCCGGCGGCCCATTCCCTTCACCCTTTACCGGGAGCACATGGAGCACGGTGAGCACACGGAGGACAGGAGGACTGGGAGCACCCCGTTTTACTCATAAGTCATTGATCCGGCGAAATTTTTTAAAAATATGCCTGCGGATACACGCAATTAGACCAGTTCAAATACGCGAATATCTGAGAATTCATGCCTTGTGAAGTGCGCGAGCTTGCTCTGAAATGGGTGAGGTCATGCGTATTGACTCCTTGCAGTTGTGTGGCGATGCACGTCCAATTGAGCCCATCAAAACTCAAGACGGACCTCAAGCATGGCAACCCAAAAGCAGTCTCGGCGTCGCCGCCTCAACATGACCGAGCGCGCCGAGGAACAGATGAAGATCCAGTTTCCCGACTACCCCGAGGAACTTTTGTGGAAGCGCTCGCGCAACCACGGCTTCTCGACCATTCCGCGCACGCTACCGCTCGCGATGCAAGCGATCGACGCGCAGTCGAAAGGCCAGCCCGCGGGGCACGTCCTGCTCTGCCTCTGGATCCGCGCTCCGGACCATCCGCTGCTGACAATCGACGCGCCTACCGTCTTTGCGACTGAAGCTGGTTTCGAGGGTGAGCGAGCGGTGGACACGTGGCGCCGTCGCATGCGTTCATTGCGCGACCTCGGCTTCATCGAAACCAAAGAAGGCTCGACCGGCGATTTTCACTACGTACTGCTGCTGAATCCGAACATCGGCGTCGAAAAATTGCAGCGACAGAGCAAGACGCAGACCTCGTTCTACGGTCGCTTCCGTGACCGCCTGATCGACATCGGTGCAGAGCGCGACATCAAGGACTACGACGACTACCTCGAACACTTGGAGTTGGAAAAGGCTGCAGTGGCGAAGGCCGCTGCAAAGAAAGCAGCTATGAAGAAGGCCGAGAAGGCTGACGACGACACGCCCGTGAAGCCGAAACGCTCGAAGCCCAAGGAGACCGAAAAATGACCGCCAAGAAGGAGCCACCCGAAGACGGCGGCCGGTTCGGGCTCGTCGCGCGCTGGGCCGCAGAACCGTACCTGTCATTCAAGGATGACCGCATGCGCCTGTACGCCCTCATCTGCCGTGACTTGCGTCGCATCGCGATCACGGGCTTCTGCGTCTACTCCGGCGTGAACTTTCCGTGGCATACCCTGACTCGCGTCTGGGGGTAGCGCCAGGGGTTTGCACACGATTCCGACACGTACTGGCGTGAACTATCACGGCCAAGACAAGAGATGGTGTTCGACGCTCATGCTGTGCCCGGAACCGCAATCGTGCGTGGAAGTGAATCGCGTGGGACGTCCTGCTGTCGAGAGACGATCCTGCTCAGCGGTCAGGCGTAGAGCAGCAGTACGTAGCTTCATCGCTCGCCTCAACCCTCGGCGCGCTGTGGTGTTGTTGCCGTTCATGACGTAGCCGATCATTGTCGCCATCGGGAGCCCTTTGGCGTATTGACCCGAGACGAAACGCATCAGGCCGTCATCGACGTACGGCCCGCAATAGTTGCGGACTCGAGTCCCATAGGTCACGTTCAGCCGCTTGCACTCGTAGGCCAGATAGACCTCTTCATCGTCCCCTACGGTCAGTACAAAGTCGATGCTGCTCGGCGTGGTCACGTAACCGTCGGCAAGCTCTTCCTGCAGGGAGTACTGGTACTCGATGCGTCCAGGCACTTTCTTGGTCCTTCTGAGGGCACTTACGAGATGCACTGTGATGTGATCCTCATGCGTCATCGCGCCCTTCCTGGATTGCAGTGGCTTGATGCAGACCGGCCATGCGTTTTCGATCGCTTCGGCCATCTGCTCGCCAAGGTCTCGGAAATGAGCGAGCCAGACTCCAGGACTACCCGCGAGCATGAGTCGCCCCTTCCTGACCACGACGAGCAGCGGCCGCCGCCAAGTCCGCGGCGATTTTTTCCGCGTCCGCCAGTGCCGTGGACCGAAGCCAGTGCCGGACCGCTGCGGGCTTCACGAGATACATGTCGCGGCCGTCGACGATACGCAGATCCGGTGTCAGTTGCACGTTGCCAGGCATCTCCATCGAAAGCCTCGCAGCGATCGGCATGAGAAAGTCGGTGAACTCGCTCGAGGTGTTCTCCGCATACGGCGTAACCGCATCACCAATCGTCAGCTTCAACACGGCGACGTCTGTAGCGCGGGCCGCCAACGAGGCGCTGACTGGCACGCTGAAGTGTGGCGCCAGGGCATTGCACAGCATGGCCGCATAGGCCTCACGCTGGCCCGGCGAAGCAGCAGCCCAGATGGGTTGCAGTCCGGCACTGCGCCTGGGCTGCATGGCGGGGATCACTGCATTGAACGTGTCCTCGACGATGGCCACGTCACTGGCGTCGAGGCCGTAGTAATCGAACACCAGGCGGTCGATCTTGCTCAGGAGGTCATCTCGGGCGACAAGCAAATTCTCTGTGCTCGCCACTTCCCCCATGACCAGTGCGACAAGCTCCTTCTCCGCCTTCAGCGCCTTCTCTGGATCCGGCATGTTCTCGGGGACGTCGAATGGAAGCTTCAGCAGCTCACCCTGATGAACCTTCGCTCGGTCGGCACCGAGGTTTGCGGTGTCATGGAAGTAGAACCAGGCCGCCAAGCTGCTGTTCAGCACGGCAGTGAGCACCATCCCTATGTCTGCCTGTCCAGACGGCACGGTCATCGCCTGCAGCGAGTGCTGGAAGACGAAATCTTGATTGCTGAACGCTGCTCGCACACGTCCAACTGCGCGCTCCACCCCTTGGGCAATGATGATGTGAGGACCGCGAAACCCAGCTTCAAAGCCGGCCCGACGCACGAGCGACTCATGCCATGGTGCGCTCTCAATCTTTTGAAGTGCAACAGACTGAAACTGGCTCGCATCCAAGTACGGCAGACGCGTCACGATCTCTGACGTGGTCGTCCGGTAGCCATCATTCTCCAGATGATCGTCCCGTGCTGGTTGAAAGCCCTGCCCAATCACCCAATGCTCGTTGCGGTTGAACTCCAGCTTGGCGCGTTTGAACTCTTGGAACTCGAGAACGAACGACGACAAGGGCGGCATCGTCCGGAGGTATTGCAAGAGACGCTCCTCCGGAGCGCGCGTCCACAACCGCCGCTTGAACGCAGTGGGATCACTTGCCACCAGGTCGGAGCGGAGCGTCAGGCGATCCGCCCGAGAGAGCGTCACCAGCCGCTTGAGTCGAAGGTTGAGATCAGCCTTGGGAACCCAGTACTCGAACCGGTAACTGGTCTTCTGCTCTTGCGGGCTATAGAGCACAAAGGCGGTGGGGCGTGCCGCTCCGTCGAAAAGCTGGAAGCACAGATCCGACAGATTGATGATCCGCCGGACTCTGGACCGCTCCAGCAACATCTTTCGTGCAGCTTGGCTTTCGGTGTTGTGCAAGGCTCCCATGGCTGGCAGCAGGAACGCCACGAGCCCGGCGGCCTTTACGCTCTCCAGCGCTTTCCACACAAACCCCCATGCGATGTCTTTGGCAGGTAGGGGATACCCCTTGGCTTTTGCCCAGTTTTGAGCCGACGTTTCCAATCCTGCACGCCCCTTCCAGGGGGGATTCCCGATGATCACGTCATACGTCGGCGCCTCTTTAATGCTGAAGAAGTCCGTCCCCGGGTGCAGCGTCTTGCCGTACAGCGGCGGCAGCAATTTCTTGGCCTTTATGAGCCTGGGTAGATCCGAAGGACTGGAAAGTTCGAGGAGCGCGATGTAGAGCGAAAAGGCCGCGACACGCACGGCCGACGAGTTGATGTCGCCACCATGCAGCCGACTGGCAAAGCCCTTCAGCTCGGTCCAAGTGGCATGCCGCTTTCCCTTCACGTGGCAGTGGTGGGCAACCAGGCGCTGGAACAACCGCACCAGGAAAATGCCGGAGCCGCATGCCGGATCGCAATAGACACCGAAGGCCTTCTGATCGTCGGTCAGCTCGTCCCAGAGTTAGTTGACGAC
>NZ_DATIGV010000004.1:0-10338 GCF_035481345.1 Hydrogenophaga sp.
GCGGCGGCGGCCTGGCGCACGCGGTCGGGGTCGAGGTCCAGGGCCATGTAGGGGATGCCCTCGGCTTCCAGCAGCCGCGCCAGGTTCTGCCCGCAGCGGCCGTAGCCACAGATGATCACGTGCTTGTCGGCGTTGATCGCCCTGCGCGCGATGGCGGTCATCTGCACCGATTGCATCAGCCAGTCGCTGCCCACCAGGCGGGTGACGATGCGGTTGCTGTACAGGATGGCGAAGGGCGTGAGCAGCATGGACATCACCATGCTGGCGAGCACAGGGTTGAACAGCTCGGGCGGCACCAGGCTGTGCTGGCCCGCCAGCGTGAGCAGCACGAGCCCGAATTCGCCACCTTGGGCGAGGTAGATCCCGGTGCGCAGCGCGGTGCCCATGGGCGCGCCAAAGGCCCGGGCCAGCGCGGTGATCAGCACCAGCTTGAAGGCCAGGGAGGCCGTGAGCATGAACAGCACCAGTGGCCAGTGCTGCAGCACCAGCCGCCAGTCCAGCGTCATGCCGATGGTGATGAAGAACAGGCCCAGCAGCACGTCGTGGAAGGGGCGGATGTCCGTTTCCACCTGGTGCTTGTATTCCGTCTCGGCGATGAGCATGCCGGCCACGAAGGCGCCCAGTGCCAGCGAGAGCCCGGCGTGCTCGGTGATCCAGGCCAGGCCCAGTGTGACGAGCAGCAGGTTGAGCATGAACAGCTCGTCGCTCTTGCGCCGTGCCACCAGCGTGAGCCACCAGCGCAGCGCGCGCTGTCCGCCGGTGAGCAGCACGGCGAGCAGCACGCCCGCCTTGAGCAGGGCCAGGCCGAGCGCCTTGGCCAGTTCTTCCGGTGGCGCCGACAGCGCCGGGATGAGCACCAGCAGCGGCACCACGGCCAGGTCCTGGAACAGCAGCACGCCCATCACCCGCTTGCCATGCTCCGACTCGAGCTCCAGACGCTCGGCCATGAGCTTGATGACGATGGCCGTGCTGCTCATTGCCATGATGCCGCCCATGGTCAGCGCCGCCTGCCACGACAGGCCCCAGGCGCTGGGCAGCGCGAGCCCCAGCAGGAACGAAGCCAGCGCGGCCAGCACCATCGTGCAGACCACCTGGGACAGGCCCAGGCCGAAGACATGGCGCCGCATCGCGCGCAACTTGGGCAGGCTGAACTCCAGCCCGATCACGAACATCAGGAACACCACGCCGAATTCGGCCAGGTAGCGCAGTCCGCCGGAGTTCTGCGACAGCGCCAGCGCGTGCGGCCCGATGAGCACCCCGACCGCGAGGTAGCCCACCATGGGGGGCAGCTTGTAGCTGCGGCAGGCCACCACCGCCAGCACGGCGGCCAGCAGGTACAGCAGTGCGAGGTCGAGCGAGGTCATGGCCCGCATCGTAAGGGCGGCTTGGCCCCGCGCGGGCCGGGGATTCGCGGGGCCGCGGCGATAATCCGCCGCATGTCCGCCTTCCCTCCGATCGACCCGTCGCGGGCCCGCCAACTGGCCATCGAGACCCTCCAGATCGAAGCCGATGCCGTGAGCGCGCTCGCCCGGCGCGTCGATGCCGCCTTTGCCCAGGCCGCCCAGCGCCTGCTCGACTGCCGCGGGAGGGTGGTGGTCATGGGCATGGGCAAGAGCGGGCACATCGGCCGCAAGCTCGCCGCCACCCTGGCGTCCACCGGCACGCCGGCCATGTTCGTGCACCCGGCGGAAGCCAGCCACGGCGACCTGGGCATGATCACCCGCCAGGACGCGGTGCTGGCGCTGAGCAATTCTGGCGAGAGCGAGGAGCTCAGCGCCATCCTGCCGTTCATCAAGCGCATGGGCGTGCCGCTGATCGCGCTGACCGGCCGGGCCGACTCCACCCTGGGGCGCCACGCCGACGTGGTGCTCGACACCTCGGTGGCCAAGGAGGCCTGCCCGCACAACCTCGCACCCACGGCCAGCACCACGGCGCAGCTCGCCATGGGCGACGCGCTGGCGGTGGCCCTGCTCGATGCGCGCGGCTTTCTCGCCGATGATTTCGCGCGCTCACACCCCGGTGGGGCGCTGGGCCGCAAGCTGCTCACGCACGTCAGCGACGTCATGCGCCGCGACGACGCCGTGCCGCGTGTGTCGCCTGACACCGGGCTGATGGCGCTCATGCGCGAAATCAGCGCCAAGGGGCTGGGCATGAGCGCCGTCGTCGCGGACGGGCGAGCGGTCGGCATCTTCACCGACGGTGACCTGCGCCGCCTGATCGAGCGAACCGGCAGCGGCACCGACCTGCGCGCCCTGACCGCGCGCGAGGTCATGCACCCCGCGCCACGCACCGTGCGCGAGCAAGCGCTCGCGGTGGAGGCCGCCGAACTCATGGAAGCGCACAGCATCACCAGCCTGCTCGTGGTGGACGAGGCCGGGCACCTGGTGGGTGCGCTCAACAGCAACGACCTCATGCGCGCGAAAGTCATCTGATGGTGCCCGTGCAGACTTTCGCTCCGGAACTGCTGCTGCGCGCCCAGCCCGTGCGCGTGGCCTTCTTCGACGTCGACGGCGTGCTCACGGACGGCGGCCTGTACTTCAGCGAGGCGGGCGAAACGCTCAAGCGATTCAGCTCGCTCGACGGCCATGGCCTGAAGCTGCTGCAGCGCCACGGCATCACGCCGGCCGTGGTCAGCGGGCGCGACGGCAAGCCCCTGCGCCAGCGCCTGTCCGCGCTGGGCGTCACCCACCTGCGCCTGGGCACCGAGGACAAGGCGCCCGCGGCCCAGTCCATCCTTGATGAACTCGGTCTGGGTTGGGCGGCCGCCGCCGCCATGGGCGACGACTGGCCCGACCTGCCCCTGCTGCGCCGCGCCGCCCTGGCCGTGGCGCCGCCGGCCGCGCACGACGAGGTGCGCGCCATGGCCCACCACGTCACGCGCCGCGCCGCGGGCGAGGGCGCGGCGCGCGAGTTCTGCGACCTGCTGCTGATGGCGCGCGGCGCCTACGCGGCCGAGCTCGAGGCCGCCGCGCGGTGAGCGCCGACGACGACTTCGACCTCATCCCGGGCCTGGACCGCAGCGCGCCACCCGAGCCGCGCCGGCGTCCCGCCCCGTGGTGGGACCGCCTGTCCATCTACCTGCCCATCATGCTCATGGGCCTGCTGGCGCTGGCGTCGTACTGGCTGCTGCGCGCCACGCCGCCCGCGCCCGAGCCCCAGCCCGAACGGCCGGTGACCAGCGAACCCGACTACTTCATGCGCCGCTTCTCGGTGAAGTCCTTCGACGCCGCTGGCCAGCTCAAGGCCGAGGTCATCGGCGACGAGGCGCGCCACCACCCGGACGACGATCGGGTCGAGATCGACAACGCGCGCATCCGCAACCTGGCCGAATCCGGCGCCGTCATGCGCGCCACCGCCCAGCGCGTGACCACCAACGCCGACAACACCGTCTTCGTGCTCGAAGGCGACGCGGTGGTCGTGCGGGAAGGCGGCCGCACCGACGCGGGCGAGCCCCTGCCCCGCCTGGAGTTTCGCGGCGAGTTCCTGCGTGTGGAGCTCGAACCCGTCGAGCGCGTGACCTCCGACCAGCCCGTCGAGCTGCTGCGCAACGGCGATCGCATCAACGCGCAAACGCTGGACTACCGCGGCGACGAGCAGGTCGCCGATTTCCGTGGGCGCGTGCGCGTCCAGCTCAACCCCCGGGCCGCCCCATGAACCCGCCTGCCGCTCCCTTGGCCTTCATCACCGGCGCCTCCAGCGGCATCGGCCAGGCGCTGGCCGCGCGCTTCGCCCAGGCCGGCTACCGGCTCGCGCTGGTGGCGCGCCGCACCGCCGAACTGCAGGCCTGGGCCGATGCCCAGGGCCTCGGCCCCGAGCGCTGCCGCATCTACGGCGCCGACGTGGCGCAGGTCGACAGCATCGTGTCCGCCGGACAGGCCTGCCTGGTCGAGCAGGGCGTGCCCGACGTCGTGATCGCCAATGCCGGCATCAGCGTGGGCATGGACACCGGCGAGCGCGGCGACCTGGAGGTGCTGTCGCGCACCTTCGCCACCAACAACGTCGGCATGGCGGCCA
This sequence comes from Hydrogenophaga sp., assembly GCF_035481345.1. Taxonomy (GTDB): domain Bacteria; phylum Pseudomonadota; class Gammaproteobacteria; order Burkholderiales; family Burkholderiaceae_C; genus Hydrogenophaga. The sequence continues at coordinate 4,015 of NZ_DATIGV010000004.1, forward strand.
CCTTCCACCCCTTCGTGCGCCCCATGCAGGCCCGGGGCACGGGCGCGCTGGTGGGCATTGCCAGCGTGGCGGCCATTCGCGGCCTGCCCGGCCACGGCGCCTACTGTGGCAGCAAGGCCGCCGTGGTGAGCTATTGCGAAAGCCTGCGCGGCGAACTGCGCGGCAGCGGGGTGTCGGTGGTGACCCTGGTGCCCGGCTACGTGGACACGCCGCTCACGCGCGAGAACCGCTATTCGATGCCCTTCCTGATGACGCCCGCAGCCTTCGCGGACCGCGCCTTCGACGCGATCGCCGCGCGCGCCAGCTACCGCGTCATTCCCTGGCAGATGGGCGTGGTCGCCAAGCTGCTGCGCCTGCTGCCCAACGCCCTGTTCGACCGCGTGCTGCAAGGGCGGCCCCGCAAGCACCGCGCGGGCGAAGGGCGCTGAAAAACAAAACCCCGCGAGGTCGTCGCGGGGTTTGCTGGGGGGCGGGTAGGTCCGCCGGGATCAGTAGCCGCCGCGGCCACCGCCGCCGTCGCGACGACCGCCACCGCCGTAGGGGCTGCGGAAGCCGCCATCTTGGCCGCCACCACCGAAGCCACCTTCGCGACGGCCGCCGCCGAAGCCGCCACCACCGCTGCGCGGGGGACGCGGCTCCATCGGACGCGCTTCGTTCACCACCAGGCTGCGGCCGCCGAGCGACTGGCCGTTCATGCCCTGAATGGCGGACTGCGCTTCAGCGTCGCTGCCCATCTCCACAAAGCCGAAGCCCTTGGAGCGGCCGGTTTCGCGCTCCATCATGACCTTGGCGCTGTTGACAGCACCGAAAGCCGAGAAGGCCTGCTGCAGGTCTTCGTCGCGCACGGTGTACGGCAGGTTGCCGACGTAAAGTTTGTTGCCCATTCGAGGGACTCCTGAAAACACAAGAAAAGAAGCGATGGAGGAGCCCCGTCGTCCGGCACAGGTGCAGCGCGCGAAACCAACCGATCACTTGACATGCGGCCGGCTTGGCGGCACGCCGGGGCATTATGCGCCGATCGTCGGAAAGCCGGTGACAAATTTCCGGATGCCGCCAACCAGGCGTTCGGCCGATGCGCGGTTACAACATGCGGGGCGCTTATACTCCCCGCCCAGCGCCGATTTGTCCGGATTGCGGGCGCTCAACAAATGCCGCTAAAGGGGAGCTCGGAGATGCCCGGTTCGCCTTTTGGCCACCGGGTTTTCTGTTTCAGGCCCCGCGCAAGCGGGGAACGAGCGTGATCGTCACTCCCGTCACCTACCGATTCGACCAGCCGCTCAGCCTGCGGGGCGGCGCGGTGCTGCCGGCCTACGAGCTGGTGGTCGAGACCTACGGCACCCTCAACCCCGACAAGTCCAACGCCGTGCTGGTCTGCCACGCGCTCAACGCCTCACACCACGTGGCTGGCTGGCACGCGGACGCCAACGGCCAGCCCCTGGCCCGCTCCGAGGGCTGGTGGAACAACATGATCGGTCCGGGTAAACCCGTAGATACCGACCGCTTCTTCGTCATCGGCGTCAACAACCTGGGCTCGTGTTTCGGCTCCAGCGGCCCCACGCACACCAACCCGGCCAACGGCCAGGCCTGGGGCGCCGACTTTCCCGTGGTGACGGTGGAGGACTGGGTCGAGGCCCAGGCCCGCCTGCTCGACGCCATGGGCATCGACACCCTGGCCGCCGTGATGGGCGGCAGCCTGGGGGGCATGCAGGCGCTGGCCTGGACGCTGCAGTACCCCGAGCGCGTGCGCCACGCGGTGGTGGTGGCCAGCGCGCCCAACCTCACGGCCGAGAACATCGCCTTCAACGAGGTGGCGCGCCGCGCCATCGTGACCGACCCCGACTTCCTGGGCGGCCACTACCTGCGCCACGGCACCCTCCCGCGCCGCGGCCTGCGCATTGCCCGCATGATCGGCCACATCACCTACCTCAGCGACGACGTGATGAACGAGAAGTTCGGCCGTGCCCTGCGCGCAGTCGATGGCGAAGACCCGGCCGCCGTGGCCGAACTGGCCTACCGCTACACCACTCAGGACGTCGAGTTCCAGATCGAGAGCTACCTGCGCTACCAGGGCGACAAGTTCAGCGAGTACTTCGACGCCAACACCTACCTGCTGATCACGCGCGCGCTCGACTACTTCGATCCCGCGCGCGAGCACGGTGGCAGCCTCAGCGCGGCGCTCGCGCGCGCGCAGGCCAAGTTCCTGCTCGTGAGCTTCAGCACCGACTGGCGCTTCTCCCCCGCGCGCAGCCGCGAAATCGTCAAAGCCCTGCTCGACAACCGCCGCGAGGTGAGCTACTGCGAGATCGACGCGCCGCACGGGCACGACGCCTTCCTGCTCGACGATGCGCGCTACCACGCGGCCGTGCGCAGCTTCTTCCAACACACCGTGGGAGCAGCGCAATGAGCGCCGCCCGGCCGCCCGAAGGCGCTTGCACCGCAGCGCGCTGCGCGAAGGTTTCACCGAGCGCCGCCGGGCCGTTCCCAAGGCGCTCAGCCCCACAGTGCGCAGCACGGAGGGTAGTCCAGTGAGCGAACGCGACCTGCTCGACTCCATCGCCCGTCTGGTGCCCCCGGGCTCGCGCGTGCTCGACCTGGGCTGCGGCGACGGCGCCATGCTGGCCCACCTGCAGGCCACGCGTGGCTGCACGGGCTACGGCGTCGAGATCGACGACGCCGAGGTGCAGGCCTGCCTGCAGCGTGGCGTCAACGTGCTGCAGCTCAACCTCGAAGAGGGTCTGACCATGTTCGGCGACAACGCCTTCGACGTGGTCCTGCAGATCGACACCCTGCAACACCTGCGCAACGCCGAGACCATGCTGCGCGAGACGGCGCGCGTGGGCCGCATCGGCGTGGTGGCCTTCCCCAACTTCGCGCACTGGCCCAACCGCCTGGCCGTGCTGCAGGGCCGCATGCCCGTGACCAAGCGGCTGCCCTACCAGTGGTACGACACGCCCAACATCCGTGTCGGCACCTACGCCGACTTCGAGGTGCTGGCGCGGCGCAACGGGCTCACCGTGGAGGACGGCTTTGGCCTGCACGAAGGCCGCGAGGTGCGCGTGCTGCCCAACCTGATGGCCAGCACGGCGGTGTTCCGCTTCTCCAAGTGAGCCGAACGCGCCCGCCCACGCCTGGTCAGGGCGTGGCGTTCTCGCGCCCCGCGTCCTCGGCGAAGTCGCCCTCGGGCGCGGCCTGGCCGAAGCCCGGGTAGACCACCGCGAAGTCGGCGGTGATGCGATCCAGCGGCAGGTCGTCGAAGCTGCCGCGCTCGTTCACGTACTCCATGTGGCGCTGGCCGGCCCGGTCGTAGGGGTGGTACAGCGAGTCGTGCACGCCGTCGAACGCCAGCGGCAGCAGGCCGAACTTCTCGCACAGGGAGAGGTTGAAGGCCGGCGTGGCCTTGCGCCAGGCGCCGTCGATCCAGAGTTCGGTGTAGCCGTGCCAGACGAACAGGTCGCTGCCCATGGTGCGGCGCAGCTTCTCGGTGCTCATGTGGTTCTTCACGTCGGCGAAGCCCAGCTGCGCCGGGATGCCGGCGGCGCGCGCCACGGCCGCCATCAGCACCGCCTTGGGCACGCACCAGCCATGGCCTTGCCGCAGCGTCGTGCTCGCGCGCATGCCGGCGGGCGAGAGATCGATGCGGTACGGGTCGTAGCGGATCTGGTCGCGCACGGCCAGGTACAGCGACACCGCGCGCTCGCGCTCCGAGTCGCCGCGCGCGTGTTTGTGCGCAAACGCACGGATCGCCGGGTGCTCGCTGTCGATGGCCGGGGTGGGGGCGAGGTGAATGGACATGGCCGGAAGTTAGCAGAGGCCCCGCTCCCTGGCGCACCGGGGGTGAAGTGGCGAATGCTTTGGTACTCAAAGCGCGCCCGGGACACGGCCGCCGTGCGTGTTAGGGCGGGGTTTGTCGTCCTTTTTCCGACTTCAGACCGCGCGGGCCTGGCCGATAGTCCCCTCACCCCCATTCCCATTTCCTTTCCTGCACGAGGACCGACAGCCATGGACATGCGCAACGAAGCCACCCACATCGCCCGCCAGGACGGCGCGCGCGCCGCCGCGCAAGCCGCCGCCAGCGCGGAGTTCCTGACCTTTCGCCTGGGCGCCGAGGAATACGGCATCGACATCCTGCGCGTGCAGGAAATCCGTTCCTATGAAGAGCCCACGCGCATCGCCAACGCGCCCAGCTTCATCAAGGGCGTGGTCAACCTGCGCGGCGTGATCGTGCCGGTCGTGGACCTGCGCATCAAGCTGGGCTGCGAGAAGGTGGAATACAACGGCTTCACCGTGGTCATCGTGCTCAACGTGCGCGGCCGCGTGGTCGGTGCCGTGGTCGACTCGGTGTCCGACGTGCTGGAACTGGCCGGCGACCTCATCAAGCCCGCGCCCGAGATGAGCGCCTCGGTCGACACCAGCTTCATCACCGGCATCGCCAGCGTGGGCGAACGCATGCTGATCCTCATGGACATCGAGGCACTCATGTCGAGCGCCGACATGGGCCTGATCGAAAGCGCCCAGGCGCTGCAATAAGGCCACCACTGCTGCCGCTCGTGGAAGGAGACACCTGACCATGTTCCGATCGAATCCCCCCAAGGACAACAAGAGCGGCGCCTCCGTGGCGCGTCGCCTGTCGCTGCAAGCCGTCGCGCTGCTGGCCGGCACCCTGGCCATCATCAGCATCAGCCTGGCCTTCGTGGTTGAAGGCAATTCGCGCACGAGCCTGGCCACTGCGGCCGGCGACAAGGCCGCGGCGCTGGCCGATTCGGTGGACGCCTTCGACGCGACGGCGCGCATGATGACCGAACGCGCCTACCAGCCCTTCCGCAAGAAGTTCGCCGAACATTTCGAGCTCGACGTGGCCAACGGCATGCTCAAGAGCTGGGGCATGCTGCTCAACGGCGACAACAGCGAGGCCGACTCCTTCCACCTCGCCAACGGCGGCGTGGCCACCATCTTCATGCGCAAGGGCGACGACTTCGAGCGCATCAGCACCTCGCTCAAGAAGGAGAACGGCGAGCGCGCCGTCGGCACCACGCTGGCGCGCAACCACGCCGCCTATCCGCTGATGCTGCAGGGCAAGCCCTACACCGGCCGGGCCGTGCTGTTCGGCAACGCCTACATGACGCATTACGAGCCCGTGAAGGACGCCGCCGGCCAGGTGGTCGGCATCCTCTTCATCGGCTTCGACATCCGCGATTTCCAGGCCTCGCTGGACAAGCTCGTCACCGACGCGACCTTCTTCCAGTCGGGCGGCACGGTGATCATCGATCCGCGCGAGAGCAACGCCAATGCGCTGTTCATCTCGCCGCCCGCGCTGGCGGGCAAGAAGGTGCTGGAAGTGAATCCCCAGGCCGGCGAGATGATGGACGAGATGCGCGCGGGCCAGGACGTGTTCGTGCGTGAGTCCGCCGCACTGCTCAACCCGCAGATCACCCATCCCTGGGCGGTCAAGCGCGACACCCGGGCCAGTGGCTGGTGGGTGATCGCCGAGGTCTCGGACGACGAGGCCATGGCCTCGCACTGGCGCATGATGTACATGTTCTGGGGCCTGCTGATCTTCACGACCGCCCTGCTCGGTGCCGGCTTGTTCGTGCTGATCCGCCGCAACGTGAGCGCCCCGCTGCGCGATCTGACCAACGCCGTCACCACGGTGTCGCAGGGCGACCTGACGCAGGCGTTCCAGACCACGCGACGCGACGAACTCGGCACGCTGGTGATCGAGGTCGAGGCCATGCGCCAGCGCTTCCTGGACATCATGCGCCAGTTGCGCAGCGCCGCCGACAACATCAACACGGCCTCGCAGGAGATCGCCACCGGCAACCAGGACCTGAGCGCGCGCACGGAGCAAACCGCGAGCAACCTGCAGCAGACCGCGGCGAGCATGGAGCAGCTCACCGGCACGGTGCGCCAGAGCGCGGACGCGGCGCGCCAGGCCAATCAACTGGCGGCCAGCGCCGCCGAGGTGGCCGCGCGCGGCGGTTCGGTGGTCTCGCAGGTGGTCACCACCATGGACGAGATCAACCACAGCTCGCGCAAGATCAACGACATCATCGGCGTCATCGACGGCATCGCCTTCCAGACCAACATCCTGGCGCTCAACGCCGCCGTGGAAGCGGCCCGCGCGGGGGAACAGGGCCGGGGTTTTGCCGTGGTGGCCGGCGAGGTGCGCAACCTCGCGCAGCGCAGCGCGGAGGCGGCGAAAGAGATCAAAGGCCTGATCGGCGCCAGCGTGGAGCGCGTGGACGCGGGCTCGCGCCTGGTGGCCGATGCGGGCCAGACCATGAGCGAGATCGTGGGCTCGGTGCAGCGCGTGAGCGACATCATCGG
>NZ_DATIGV010000005.1:0-55972 GCF_035481345.1 Hydrogenophaga sp.
GAGGCGCCCGGGAACACCGATTGCAGGGCATGGGACCCATGCGCCCGGCCTCCGCCGGGCGGCGGGGTCGTGCAGGAGATTGCCCATGCCATCGAAAGACCAGAAAGCGAAAGAGGACGTGCGCCTGTCCGGCGAGGCCCGTTCGCCGAAGGACAAGGTGCCCACCTACCAGGAGGCCCTGGACGAGGCGCTGGAGAACACCTTCCCCGCCAGCGACCCGGTGGCGGCCAGCGCGGCGGCACAACCGCGCGAGCCGCACGCCACGCCCCGTGACGACAGCGACTGGGCCCTGGAGCCCGGTGCCGGTGATCCGGTGAAGGCCGCGGCGTCCGATGCGCCTGCCGCCTCGACGCGCGAACCCCAAAGCGACGAAGCGCGCCGCCTGCGCCAGCAGTCGCGCGACGCCCTCGACAACGTGCGCGAAGGCCATGAGCGCGCGATCGACGATTCGCCGGCCCGTCCCTCGCCCGATCGGGTGAGGGCGCCAGGCAAGGGCTCGGCCGGACGCTCGAAATCGCGTTGAGGGATCAGGTCCGGTCCTGCAGTTCGGTCACGCCCGACTCGCGGGCGCAGTGGGCGCAGCAGAAGATGCGCTCGCCGTCCTGGACGCCGTGGCCGATGATGCGGCACTGGCAGTGGGCGCAGGTGGGCGCGCAGGCGTGGATGGCGCACTCGAAGCTGTCCACCGTGACGGTCTTGTCCTGCGTGACGATCTGGAAAGATCGGTCGTAGTTGTTGCCGCAAACGTCGCATCGGGCCATGGGGTTCTCCTGAAAGGCTTGTCGATCGCCTCAGCGGCAATCGACATACCCAACCCTGCGCGAGTGCCCGGCGGTGATCGCCTGCTTCAGGAAGACTGGTGCGCAGCGACGAAGTCCGCGAAGGCCTTCATGTACTTGCGCAGGAACTCTTCGGTGCTCGCGTCGGTGCAGGCGCCGTCCTCGGTGAACAGGCCCTTCTTGAACTGCAGGTAGACCTCGGGCTGCAGCAGTTGGGGCACGTCCAGGTAGTTGAGCACGGCGCGCAGGTGGGCCTGCCCCAGGGCCGTGCCGATGGCGCCCACCGAGGCCCCGACCACGCCCGCCGGCTTGCGCGCGAAGGCGTTCTTTCCGTACGGCCGCGAGCCCCAGTCGATGGCGTTCTTGAGCACGCCCGGGATGGAGCGGTTGTACTCGGGCGTCAGGAAGAGCAGGGCGTCCACGTCGGCGACGGCCTGCTTGAAGGCCGTGGCCACGGGCGGAAAGTTCGCGTCCAGGTCGTAGCTGTAGAAGGGCAGGTCCTTGATGGGGATCTCGGTCATGGCGAGCTCGGCCGGTGCGAGCTTGACCAGGGCCTTGGCGAGCTGGCGGTTGATGGACGCGCTGGCGATGCTGCCGATGATGTAGCCGATCTTGTGCTGGGCCATTGGGTTTCTCCTGTGGTGTGCCGGGACGGGCCATTGTTGGCCGATGGACAAACCCGACCGGACGATGGGGGCACGGGGCGTTCCCGATTCCCTCATCCGCGCGTGGTCGCCGTGCGGTCGCGGCGATGCTTCTTGCTCGCAGACCTCCTACACTGGCCGCTCCGTCCGCGACCTGCCGAGGCCCACCCATGCGCCAACTGCGCCCCCACTGCGAGTGCTGCAACACCGACCTGCCGCCCGATGCCCGCAAAGCCCGCATCGGCTCTTTCAAGCCGCAGGGCTGCGCGGCGTCGGCCTGAACGGGATCGCGCCATGTTCTCCCACATCCACCTGGGTGTCAGCGACTTCGACCGTGCGTTGGCGTTCTACCGCCAGCTGATGCCCGTGCTCGGCGTGCGCGAGCGCTTCTGCGAGCCCGAGCGCCCCTGGGCGGGCTGGCAGTCCGAGCCGGGGCCACGCCCGCTGTTCCTCATTGGCCGGCCACACGACGCGCAAGCCCACGCCGTCGGCAATGGGCAGATGGCGGCCTTCCTGGCTGACAGTCGCGACACCGTGGACCGTGCGCACGCCGTGGCGCTGGCCAGTGGCGGCCGCTGCGAAGGCCCGCCGGGCCCGCGCCCCGAGTACCACGCCCACTACTATGGCGCCTACTTCCGTGACACGGAGGGCAACAAGCTCTGCGTGGTCTGCCATCAACCACCCGCCTGAACGCCACCCCTCAAGGAGACGCCCATGCCCGACTTCCTTCCCCCCTTGCCGCTGCTGCTGGCCTTCGTCGCCGCCGCGCTGGTGCTGGCCATCACGCCCGGGCCGGCCGTGCTCTACATCGTCACCCGCACGCTGTCGCAAGGCCGCACCGCCGGGCTGGCCTCGGTGGCCGGCGTGGCGCTGGGCAACCTGATGAACGCGGCGGTGGCCTCGCTGGGCCTGGCGGTGGTGCTGCTGGCGTCGGAGCTGGCGTTCGCGCTGATCCGTTACGCGGGCGCGGCCTACCTGGTGTGGCTGGGTGTGCAGGCGCTGCGCGCGCCACGCGCCAGCGCCACGCCGGACGCGCCCACCGCCGTGGCGGCGTGGCGCGTGTTCCGCGAGGGCGCGGTCGTGGCCTTGCTCAACCCCAAGACCACGCTGTTCTTTGCGGCCTTCCTGCCGCAGTTCATCGACCCGGCGCGGGGTGCTACCGCGCAGGCGCTGAGCCTGAGCGCGCTGTTCGTGGGCATCGCCGCCTGCAGCGACATCGCCTACGTGCTGCTGTCGCGCGCCGTGGCGCGCCGCTGGCGGCCGGGCCGCGCGGGCGTGCGCTGGGGGCGCTACGCCACGGCGGGGATCTATTTCAGCCTGGGTGCCTTGGCGGCGTGGACACCATCGTCGACGTCGAAGGCACCGCGGGTTTCACCGTGACACCCGAAGGCGGGCGGCACGCACGAGACCCACTTCGACGGTCGGGCGAAGTGAGCCCGGCCCCGGACGCCTCAGCCCAGCGTCTTGAGCCCCAGCCAGGTGAGCAGCAGCGAACCGAGCAGGTGCAGTGAGGCCACGCCCAGGGCCAGCGCCAGGCGCCCCTGCTGCAGCAGCGTGATCACCTCGACGGAGAAGGTGGAGAAGGTGGTGAGCGCCCCCAGCAGGCCGGTGACGATGGCCAGGCGCCACACCGGGTCGAGGTGCGGGTTGGCGTGGAACACCGCGACGGCCAGGCCGATGGCGTAGGCGCCGATCCAGTTGGCCGCCAGCGTGCCCCAGGGCAGCAGGCTGTGCGGCTGGCTCAGCCACAGGCCCAGGCGCCAGCGCAGCAAGGCGCCGATGCAGGCGCCCAGGCTGATGGCGAGCACCGAGGCCATGTTCAGAACGGTGCGCCTGCGTCGGCGTTGGCCGCGCTGGCATCAGGCACCGGTGCGGCGCCGGTCGGCGCGGGTTCGTGGCCGGGCACCTGGCCCGGCTGCAGTTCGCCACCCAGCGCGGCGATCAGGGCGTCCAGCACGCCGCGCAGTTCGCCGGTGCCGATGGCGACGTTGCTGTCGAAGGTTTCGTCGTCGTTCGACGGGCGGTCCTCGAACACGCCTTCCAGGAAGTTGATCTTCTTGAGCGCCATGCTTTCGGTGAGCGTGAAGCCGACGCGGCCTTCCCAATTGAGCGCCAGGCGAACGGGCAGCTTGCCTTCGGCGATGTGGCGGCGCACCTCGTCATTGAAGAGGTGGTGGCGCGTGAACTTCACCACCGACTTCTCTTCGTCGCTGGAGCGCAGCTCGCAGTCGCGCTCCACGGCCAGGCCCTCGGGCCATTCTTCGGCGTCGGTGACGCTGAGCCATTGGGTCATGGCGGTCTGGGGCGTCACCTGGGTGTTGAAGAGCGTGACCACCAGGCCGTCGAAGGCGCGCACGAGCGCGGTGATGAGGTCGTCGACCTTGCCCTGGCTGCTGGCGTCGGTGGCCAGCCAGCCGCGCTCGGGATCGATCCAGACCCACAGGCTCTGCTGGCGCGCGAAGGCCTGGGGCAGCAGCGAGAGCAGGGCGTCCTCGCGCAGGGTCTTGGTTTCCTTCTTGCCGGGCTTGCGGCCGGTGGTGGCCTCGATGTGGTCGGCGGCTTCCTGTGCCTTGCGGCGCACCACGGCGCCGGGCACGGACTTGGTCTCGATCTGCAGCTTGAGGATGCGCTGCCCGGCGATGGCTTCCACCAGCGGGCCATGGGCTTCGCCGCGCGGCTCCACCCAGCCGACGGATTTGTCCTGCGTGGCGGGGCAGGGCACGAAACGCGCGGCGTCGAGGGCCTTCTCCATCGCATCGAGGCTGGGCGCCCAGCCGGGGCCGATGCGGTAGAGCGTGAGGTTCTTGAACACGAAAGGGATCTCCGGAAAAACAAACCCCGCTCGCTTTCAGGGCGGCGGGGTGGTCATCTTAGCGGGGTCGTGCCTACATCTTTGACGGCATCCAGGTGACGAGCCCGGGGAACCAATAGAGCATCAGCACCGCGATCACCATGATGAGGAAGTACGGCAGGCAGGCCACCGCGATCCAGGTGATCTCGCGCCGCGTCATGCCTTGCAGCACGAAGAGGTTGAAGCCCACGGGCGGGGTGATCTGCGCCATCTCCACCACGATGACGATGAAGACGCCGAACCAGATGAGGTCGATGCCGGCGGCGGTGACGGTGGGCAGGATCACGCCCATGGTGAGCACGATCATGGAGATGCCGTCGAGGAAGCAGCCGAGCACGATGTAGAACACGGCCAGGGCGATGAGCAGCATGCCTGGCGTGAGGCCCAGGCCGCCGACCCACTCGGCCAGGTGGCGCGGCAGGCCGATGTAGCCCATGGACAGCGTGAGGAAGGCCGCGCCCGCGAGGATCAGCGCGATCATGCAGTACAGGCGCGTGGCGCCCAGCAGCGAGTCGCGAAAGCTCGCCCAGTTGAGCGAACCCTGCGAGGCCGACAGGATGAGCGCGCCCACCACGCCGATGGCCGCCGCCTCAGTGGCGGTGGCGATGCCGCTGTAGATGGCGCCAATGACGCTGCCGATGAGCAGCACCACCGGAATGAGGTGGCGCGCCTCGCGCAGCTTCTCGCCGAAGCTCAGGCTGGCGTCGGCGCTGGGCACCTTGGCGGGGTTCATCAGCGCCCACACCATGATCGAGCCACTGAACAGGGCCGCGAGCAGGATGCCCGGGATGACGCCCGCGACGAAGAGCTTGGCGATGGAGACCTCGGCCGCGACGCCGTAGACGATCATGATGATGGAGGGCGGGATCAGCAGGCCCAGGGTGCTGGCGCCGCCGAGCGAACCCACGATCTTCTCGGGCGGGTAGCCGCGGCGCGTGAGCTCGGGGATGGTCATCTTGCCGATGGTGGCGCAGGTGGCCGCCGACGAACCCGACACCGCCGCGAAGATGGTGCTGCCCAGGATGTTGGTGTGCAGCAGCCGCCCCGGCAGCGCGTTCACCCAGGGCGCCAGGCCCTTGAACATGCTCTCCGAGAGCTTGGTGCGAAAGAGGATCTCGCCCATCCACACGAAGAGCGGCAGCGCGGTGAGCGTCCAGCTGCTGGCCGAGCCCCAGATGGTGAGCGCCATGGCGTCGCCCGCGGGGCGCGAGGAGAACAGCTCCATGCCGATCCAGGCCACGCCGGCGAGCGTGAGCCCGATCCACACGCCGCTGCCCAGCAGCGCGAACAGCGCCACGATGAGCAGCGTGGTGACGACGAACTCATTCATGGCGCGTGTCCCCTTCGGCGCGCACGCGCTGGCCGCGCCACTCGAGCGCCCATTCGTCGAGCAGCGCGATCAGCAGCACCGTGCAGCCGATGCCCATGAGGATCTGCGGTATCCACAGTGGGGTGGCGTCGGCGGCGGTGGAGATGTCGTGAAAGGTGTGGGACTGCCACACCAGCCGCCACGAGAACCAGGCCAGCGCACCCGACATGAGCACGGCCACCGACAGCGCCCACAGCTCCAGGCCGCGCCGCGCGCCGCCGGTGAGTTTGCCGATGATCAGCGTGACGCGGATGTGCTCGTTGTGCTTGAGCGTGTGGGCCAGCGCCAGGAAACCGGCGCCGGCCATGGCGTAGCCCGCGTAGGCGTCGGTGCCCGGCACGTAGAAGCCGACCAGGCGGCTCACGATGGACAGCAGCACCATCGCAAGCACGCCGATCATGAAGAGCGCGGCCAGCCAGCCCGCGCCGAGGTACAGAACATCAAGTGATTTGCGCATTCACTTCCTGTACGCGTCGATCAGTTGCTGCCCTTCGGGGCCGGCCTTGCCCAGCCATTCCTGCAGCATGGTGGCGCCCACCTTCTGCAGGTCGGCCTTGAGCGCGGCCGAGGGCGGCTCCACCGCCATGCCATTGGTCTTGAGCGTGGCCAGCGTGTCGGTGTTGACCTTCTCGGAGGCGGCCCAGCCGCGCGCTTCGGCGTCAGCGGCGGCTTTCATGAGGCCGTCCTGCGTGGCCTTGTCCAAGGCATCGAAGGCGCGCTTGTTGGCGATGACCGCGTTCTTGGGCAGCCAGGCCTGCACGTCGTAGTAGAACTTCAGGTGCTCGTAGAGCTTGCTGTCCACGCCGGTGGCACCCGAGGTCATGTTGTTCTCGACCACGCCGGTGGCCAGGGCCTGCGAGAGCTCGGCGGCCTGCACGGTGACGGGCTGCGCGCCCACCAGTTCGGCGATGCGCGAGGTGGCCGGGCTGTAGGCGCGCCACTTGCTGCCTTTCAGATCGGCCGCGCTGGCCACGGGCTTCTTGCTGTACAGGCCCTGCGGCGGCCAGGCCACGGCGTAGAGCAGCACCATGCCCTGTTCGGCCAGCTTCTTCTGCAGGATGGGCTTCTGCGCCGCGTAGAGCTTCTTCGATTCGGCGTAGCTGGTGGCCAGGAAGGGAATGCCGTCCACGCCGAACACCTGCCATTCGTTCTGGAAGTTGGCCAGCAGCACCTCGCCGGCCTGCGCCTGGCCGCCTTGCACCGCGCGCTTGATCTCGGGCGCCTTGAAGAGCGAGGCGCCGGGGTGCACCGTGATCTTGAGCTTGCCACCCGTGGCCTTCTCGACGTCACTGGCGAAGCTGGCAAGATTCACCGAGTGGAAATTGGTGGCCGGGTAGGCGGCGGGCAGGTCCCAGGCGGTCTGGGCCTGGGCACCGGCGCTCAGTGCGAAGGCCGCGCTGGCCAGGGCAAGCTTGAATTTCATGGTCGCTCCAGAAGGTTGAAGTAATGACGAAGACGGGCAGCATAGTTGCAAAAGCCGGGCCAGGCCCGTCCGTATTTCCCCGGAGGCCGGCATGAACCTGCGCTTCGTGGAAGCCTTCTATTGGGTGGCCACGCTCAAGAGCGTGACGCGCGCCGCCGAGAAGCTCTTCCTCACGCAGTCGGCCATGTCCAGCCGCATCGCCGCGCTGGAGGAAGAGTTGGGCGTGCTGCTGCTGGACCGGCGCGACAAGCAGTTCCGCCTGACCATGGCCGGCACGCGGTTCCTGGTCTATGCCCAGCGCCTGCTGGAGCTGCAGCGCGAGGCCAAGGCCGAGATGGGTTCGGGCGATGCGTTGGCGGTGTCGCTGCGCATCGGCGCCATCGAATCGGTGCTGCACTCCTGGCTGATCCCGTGGATGGAGCAACTGCGCACCGAGAACCCGGCGCTGGAGCTGGAGCTGTCGGTGGAGACCACGCCGGTGCTGATCGAGCAGATGCGCCGCGGTACGCAGGACCTGGTGTTCACGGCGCTGCCGGCCACCACCGATGGGGTGCGCTCGCGCGCGCTGCCATCGATGGAGATGGTGTTCGTGGGCAGCGCGAGCCTGCACCGGCGACGGCGCTACACGCTGCAGGAGTTGGCCGAGCTGGAGCTGCTGACCTTCCAGCGCGGCTCGCTGCCGCACGTGGCCCTGCTGGAGCTGTTTCGCGCGGCGCGGGTGGAGCCCCGGCGCGTGCACACCATCTCGTCGGTGTCGGCCATGCTGCAGATGGCGCAGGGCGGCTTCGGTGTGGCCACGCTGCCGCGCGAGGCGGTGCGCCACCTGTTCGTGGTGGCCGATCTGCGCGAGCTGCCTTGCGACGCGCGCCTGCAGCCCCTGCCCATCCACGCGAGCTACCGAAGCGACCCGTCCGCGCAGGCGGTAGAGACGGTGATGCGCTCCGCGCAGGCCTTCGTCGAGGCCTGGAGCGGGGCCAGCGAAGGCACCGCATTGGGGCGGCCGCGCACAAGAACGCCGCAGAAACCGCCCCAGGCAAAGGCATCGAAAAAATCGATGAGCTGAGCAAGAAAATTTGCGTTTGTGGCGCCGCGACGCACTGACCACAATCCGGCCCCAATGTGACAAGCCCGTCACAAACGCAAGGACCGGAGGCAGACGAAGTGGGATTCCTGGACGACCTGGCCACGCGACGCATCGACGCCGATGCGCAGGCCCTGGCGCGGCGCGTGCGCGGCACCATCCGCCGCGGCGAGTGGACGCGCCACACCAGTGGCCTGGCCGATCAACTGGTGCAAGGCAATGTGGTGATCCTGCCTCAGGCGTTGGCGGATGACTTCCTGCTGTTCTGCCAGCGCAACCCCAAACCCTGCCCCCTGCTGGCGGTCGGGCGAGCCGGCGATCCCGGCCTGCCCGGCCTGGGCGAGGGAATCGACATTCGCAGCGACCTGCCGCGCTACCGCGTGTGGCGCGACGGAGAACTGGTCGACGAACCCACGGACATCACCGCTCTGTGGCGCGAGGACCTCGTCACCTTCGTGATCGGCTGCTCGTTCTCGTTCGAGCAGGCGCTGATGGACGCCGGCATGCGCCTGCGCCACGTGGACGAAGGCCGCAACGTGGCCATGTACCGCACAAGCCTGGCCACCACGCCGGCAGGCCCCTTCGCCGGCCCCATGGTGGTGAGCATGCGCCCGCTCAAGGCGGCCGACGCGGTGCGTGCGGTGGAGATCACCTCGCGTTTCCCGGACGTGCACGGCGCGCCCGTGCACGTGGGCGACCCCGCGGCCATCGGCATCGAAGATCTGTCTCGACCCGACTACGGCGACGCCGTGGACGTGCTGCCCGACGAAGTGCCCGTGTTCTGGGCCTGCGGCGTCACGCCCCAGGCGGCGATCACCCAGGCCCGCCCCGCGTTCTGCATCACGCACGCCCCCGGCGCGATGCTGATCACCGACCTTCTCAACCAGCAACTCGCAAGCACACAAGGAGCGTGAGCATGATGAAACCGATGATCGGCCTTGCCGCCCTGGCCTTGGCCGGCGCAGCCCAGGCGCAAACCAAGTGGGACCTGCCCAGCGGCTACGGTGCCAACACCTTTCAGGTGCAGAACCTGCAGCAGTTCGCCAACGACGTGGACAAGGCCACGGGCGGAAAGCTCAAGATCACCCTGCACGCGGGCGGATCGCTCTACAAGGCCAACGAGATCAAGCGCGCGGTGCAGACCGCGCAGACGCCGATCGGCGAGTTCATCCTCTCCGGTGCGGCCAACGAGAACCCGCTGTTCGGCGTGGACTCGGTGCCCTTCCTGGCCACCGGGTACGCGGACGCGCGCCGCCTGTACAACGCCGCGCGCGGCGCGCAGGAAAAGCTGCTGGCGCAGCAGGGCCTGAAGGTGCTGTTCTCGGTGCCTTGGCCAGGCCAGTCGCTGTACTCGATCAAGCCCGTGAACTACGCGGCCGATCTGGCGGGCACCAAGATGCGCGCGTACAACCCGGCCACCACGCGCATCGCGCAACTGCTCAAGGCGCAGCCGGTGACGATCCAGCTCGCCGAGTTGCCGCAGGCCCTGGCCACGGGCGCAGTGCAGAACTTCCTCACCTCCAGCGCCAGCGGGGTGGAGAGCAAGCTGCACGAGCAGGTGAAGCACTTCTACCCGGTGTCGGCCTGGCTGCCGCGCAACGTGACGGTGGTCAACCTCAAGGACTTCAACGCCCTGGACAAGGCCACGCAGGACGCGCTGACCAAGGCCGCGGCCGAGGCCGAGACCCGCGGCTGGGCCCTGAGCGAGAAGCTGGACAGCGAGTACATCGGCCAACTCAAGGCGGCCGGCATGTCGATCAACCAGCCCAACGACGACGTGAAGAAGGCCCTGGCGGCCATCGGCGAGACCATGACCGCCGAGTGGATCAAGGCCGCGGGCCCCGAAGGCCAGGCCATCGTCGACGCGTACCGCAAGCAGCCGTAAACCGATCGCCGCGCACGGCGGGGCCCGGCCCACGCAGGCCGCCTCGCCCCGCCGATCGCGCTTCCTTTCCCTTGTCTTGTCGAACCGATGCCGGAGGGCACGATGGATGCGTTCGTCCGTACCGTTCACCGCTGGCTGCTCGCGCTCTCTTGCGTGGGCATGCTCGCGGCCTTCATCACCGTCTCGCTGGGCATCCTGGCGCGTCTGCTGCGCTGGGACATCCCCGGCCTGGACGCCTACGCCGGCTACGCCATCGCGGCCTCGCTGTTCCTGGCGCTGCCGGCCACGCTGCTGCGCGGCGAGCACATCCGCGTGACCCTGGTGCTGGAGCGCCTGCCCCAGCGGGGCCGCGCCGCGCTGGAGTGGTGGTGCCTGCTCGCGGGTACGGCGCTCTCGCTGTACCTGAGCTGGTACGCGGCGCGCCTGGTGTGGGTGTCTCACCTCACGCACGACGTGTCGCCCGCGGCCGACGTGACGCCGCTGTGGATTCCGCAGACCGCCATGGCCCTGGGCTGCCTGGGCCTCACGCTGGCTTTTGTGCAGGCGGTGCTGCACCGCTGGCGCGGCGCCGACCTGCTGGCGCCGGGCACGGCCGCCCGCACCGAGTGAACCCCTTGAAGGAGCCGGACCCATGGAAGCCCTGATCGCCTTGACCCTCATCGTGCTCTTGTTCGCCGTGCTCGGCTCGGGCCTGTGGATCGGCCTGTCGCTGCTGGGCGTGGCCCTGGTGGGCATGGAGCTGTTCACCCAGCGGCCGGTGGGCGACAGCATGGCGCTCACGGTGTGGGGCTCCACCTCGAGCTGGACCCTGACCGCGCTGCCGCTGTTCCTGTGGATGGGTGAGATCCTGTTCCGCAGCAAGCTGTCCAACGACATGTTCAAGGGACTGGCGCCCTGGCTCAACTGGCTGCCCGGGCGGCTGCTGCACACCAACGTGGTGGGCTGCACCATCTTCGCGGCGATCTCGGGTTCCTCGGCGGCCACCTGCGCCACCATCGGCAAGATCACGCTGCCCGAGTTGAAAAAGCGCGGCTACCCGGACGCGCAAGCCATCGGCACCCTGGCGGGCGCGGGCACGCTGGGCCTGTTGATCCCCCCTTCGATCATCATGATCGTCTACGGTGTGGCGGCCAACGTGTCCATCGCCAAGCTGTTCCTGGCGGGTGTGGTCCCGGGGCTGATGCTGGCCGCGCTGTTCAGCGGCTACATCGTGGTGTGGTCGCTGCTCAACCGCGATCGCCTGCCGGGCAAGGAGCCCCAGACCACGCTGCGCGAGAAGCTGCACGCCTCGCGACACCTGATCCCGGTGGTCGCGCTGATCGCCCTGGTGCTGGGCGGCATCTACAGCGGCATCGCCACCGCCACCGAAGCGGCGGCGCTGGGCGTGGCCGGCTCGCTGGTGCTGGCGCGCCTTGAGGGTTCGCTGAACTGGGCGAGTTTTCGCGAGGGCCTGGTGGCCGCCTGCCGCACCTACTGCATGATCGGCCTGATCCTCGCGGGCGCCGCCTTCCTCACGCTGGCCATGGGCTTCATCGGCCTGCCGCGCCAGGTGGCCGAGTTCATCGGCGCCCTGCAGCTCTCGCCCTTCGCGCTCATGCTGCTGCTGGTGGTCTTCTTCATCGTGCTGGGCTGCTTCCTGGACGGCATCTCCATGGTGGTGCTGACCATCGCCGTGCTGCTGCCCACGGTGCAGGCGGCCGGCTTCGACCTGATCTGGTTCGGCATCTTCATCGTGCTGGTGGTGGAGATGGCGCAGATCACGCCGCCGGTGGGCTTCAACCTCTTCGTGCTGCAGGGCCTGACGCAGCGCGAGGTGACCTGGATCGCGCGCACGGCGCTGCCGCTGTTCGTGCTGATGATGGCCGCCGTGCTGCTGACTTACGTGGTGCCCGGGCTGGCCTTGTGGCTGCCCTCGCGCATGCAGGGCTGACGCCCGCACGGGCACTCGACTCGCTACGATCCGCGGGAACCCTCCCCCCACGGGGACCCGGCTTTTCCCTTCATTCCTTCCTTCACGGCGCACGCGCCCGACCGACATGACCCCGACGCAAGACCCCCGCTGGCAGTTCTGGATCGACCGTGGTGGCACCTTCACCGACATCGTGGCCAAGCGCCCCGACGGCACGCTGACCACGCACAAGCTGCTTTCCGAAAACCCCGAGCAATACCGTGATGCGGCGGTGGCGGGCATCCGCCACCTGCTGGGCCTGAAGGCCGGCGAGGCCGTGACGCCCCGGCAGGTGGCCTGCGTGAAGATGGGCACCACGGTGGCCACCAACGCCTTGCTCGAACGCAAGGGCGAGCCCACGCTGCTGGTGACCACGCGCGGCTTTCGCGACGCGCTGCGCATCGCCTACCAGAACCGCCCGCGCCTGTTCGACCGCAACATCGTGCTGCCCGAGCTCTTGTACAGCCGCGTGATCGAGGCGCAGGAGCGCGTGGCCGCGCACGGCGAGGTGATCGAGGCGCTGGACGAGGCGCACCTGCGCGAGCGCCTGTGGGCCGCGTTCGACGCCGGCCTGCGCAGCGTGGCCATCGTCTTCATGCACGGCTACCGCTACAGCGCGCACGAGGCGGCGGCGGCGCGTCTGGCGAAGGAGATCGGCTTCACGCAGGTGAGCACCTCGCACGAGACCAGCCCGATGATGAAGTTCGTGAGCCGGGGCGACACCACGGTGGTGGACGCCTACCTCTCGCCCATCCTGCGCCGCTACGTGGACCAGGTGGCCGGCGAGATGCCCGGCGTGCCGCTGTTCTTCATGCAGAGCAGCGGCGGCCTGACCGACGCGCACCGCTTCCAGGGCAAGGACGCGATCCTCTCGGGGCCGGCGGGGGGCATCGTGGGCATGGCGCGCACGGCGACCTTGGCCGGGCATGAGAAGGTGATCGGCTTCGACATGGGGGGCACGTCCACCGACGTGTCGCACTACGCGGGCGCCTTCGAGCGCGAGTTCGAGACCCAGGTGGCCGGTGTGCGCATGCGCGCGCCCATGATGAGCATCCACACCGTCGCGGCGGGAGGCGGCTCCATCCTCAGCTTCGACGGCTCGCGCTTTCGCGTGGGCCCCGAGAGCGCGGGTGCCAACCCGGGGCCGGCGAGCTACCGGCGCGGCGGCCCGCTGGCCGTGACCGACGCGAACGTGATGCTGGGCAAGATCCAGCCGGCGTTCTTCCCCAAGGTCTTCGGCCCGCAGGCCAACGAGGCCCTAAGCGCCGAGGCCGTGCGCGCGAAGTTCGATGAACTCGCGCAGCAGACCGGCCGCAGCGCCGAAGACGTGGCCGAGGGCTTCATCCGGATCGCCGTGCAGCAGATGGCCAACGCGATCAAGAAGATCTCGGTGGCGCGCGGCTACGACGTGACGCGCTACACCCTGCAGTGCTTTGGCGGCGCGGGCGGCCAGCACGCCTGCCTGGTGGCCGACGCGCTGGGCATGGGCCGCGTGTTCGTGCACCCGCTGGCCGGTGTGCTCAGCGCCTATGGCATGGGCCTGGCCGACCAGAACGTGATCAAGGAACAGGCGGTGGAGCGCGTGCTGCAGGCCGACGCGCTGGATGACATCGCGGCGCAGCTCGACGCCCTGGCGCAGGCCGCGGGCGAGGAGTTGCGCGCCCAGCAGGTGAGCGAGGGCGAGCTGCAACTGCACCGCCGCGTGCACGTGCGCTACGAGGGCAGCGACGCCGCGCTGATCGTGCCGTTCGGCGACATCGCGGCGATCGAAGCGGCGTTCGAGGCCGCGTACCGCCAGCGGTTCGCGTTCCTGATGCCGGGCAAGCGCCTCATCGCCGAGGCGGTGTCGGTGGAGGCCGTGGTGGCGGGCGACGCGCCGGCCGAGCCGCGCCACGCCCTGCACGAGCCGCGCGAGGTGCCGCGCCGCGACACGGTGCGCGTGTACGCCGAAGGCCAGTGGCTGGACGCCGCGCTGGTGGTGCGCGAGGACCTGCGCCCCGGCGACGTGATTCCCGGCCCGGCCATCATCGCCGAGAAGAACGCCACCACCGTGGTGGAGCCGGGCTGGGAGGCCCAGCTCACCGCGCTGGACCACCTGGTGCTGGAGCGCCGCGTGCCGCGCGCCACGCGCCACGCCGTGGGCACCACGGTGGACCCGGTGCTGCTGGAGGTGTTCAACAACCTGTTCATGAACATCGCCGAGCAGATGGGCCTGCAACTGCAGAACACCGCCTACTCGGTGAACATCAAGGAACGGCTCGATTTCTCCTGCGCGCTGTTCGATGCCGAGGGCAACCTCATCGCCAACGCGCCGCACATGCCGGTGCACCTGGGCTCCATGGGCGAGAGCATCAAGACCGTGATCCGCAAGAACGCGGGCCGCATGCAGCCGGGCGACGTGTACGTGCTCAACGACCCGTACCACGGCGGCACGCACCTGCCCGACGTGACGGTGATCACGCCGGTGTACGTGGGGGCGTCCAGCGAGCCGACCTTCTACGTGGGATCGCGTGGCCACCACGCCGACATCGGCGGCATCACGCCCGGCTCCATGCCGCCGTTTTCCACGCGCATCGAGGAAGAGGGCGTGCAGATCGACAACGTGAAGCTGGTGGAGGGCGGGCGCTTGCGCGAGGCCGAGATGATCGCGCTGCTGCAGAGCGGCGAGTACCCCTCGAGGAACCCGCAGCAGAACATGGCCGACCTGAAGGCCCAGATCGCCGCCAACGAGAAGGGCGTGCAGGAATTGCGCCGGATGGTGGAGCAGTTCGGCCTGGACGTGGTGCAGGCCTACATGCGCCACGTGCAGGACAACGCCGAGGAGTCGGTGCGCCGCGTGATCACGCGCCTGAAGGATGGCGCGTTCACGCTGCCGCTGGACAATGGTGCGCAGATCCAGGTGGCGGTGCGCGTGAACGCCGCCGAGCGCAGCGCGCAGATCGACTTCACCGGCACCAGCCCGCAGCAGACCAACAACTTCAACGCGCCCACGGCGGTGTGCATGGCGGCGGTGCTCTACGTGTTCCGCACGCTGGTGGACGACGACATCCCGCTCAACGCGGGCTGCCTCAAGCCGATCGAGGTGATCATCCCGCCGGGCTGCATGCTCAACCCCAACCCGCCGGCCTCGGTGGTGGCGGGCAACGTGGAGACGTCCACCTGCATCACCAACGCGCTGTACGGTGCGCTGGGCGCGATGGCGGCGAGCCAGTGCACGATGAACAACTTCACCTTCGGCAACACACGGCACCAGTACTACGAGACGATCTCGGGCGGCTCCGGTGCGGGCGAGGGTTTCGACGGCACGGCGGTGGTGCAGACGCACATGACCAACTCGCGCATGACGGACCCGGAGGTGCTGGAGTTCCGTTTCCCGGTGCGGCTGGAGAGCTACGAGATCCGCAAGGGCTCGGGCGGCGCGGGGCGCTGGCGCGGCGGCGACGGCGGCGTGAGGCGCGTGCGCTTCCTGGAGCCGATGACGGCGAGCATCCTGTCCAACGGCCGGGTGCATCCGTCGTTCGGCATGGCGGGCGGGCAGCCGGGAGCGCTGGGCATCAACCGCGTGGTGCGTGGCGACGGGCGCACCGAGGAGCTGAAGCACATCGGCCAGGCGGAGATGGCCGCGGGCGACCTCTTCGAGATCCATACTCCCGGCGGCGGGGGGTACGGCGCGGCCTGAATCCGGCTCGGGCGCGCGCCGTGCGGCCGCGGCGAGCGAACCCGGGCGTGGCGCGCTGGAGGTGCTCAGCGCGTGTCCCGTTCGCCCCGTACGGTGATCGAACCGTCATCGAGCCGGCAGCGCAGCACGGTAGGCGGCGCGAGCGGCTCATAGGTGCTGGGGTTCAGGCGTCTCAGCCAGAGCTCGGCGCTGCCGTTCGGATAGAGCCGCAGCCGGGCGTACTGCAGCGACATGGCACCGCTGCTGTCTTCGAAGAGATGGGTCTCCGACGTGGCGATGAACTGTGGCGTCAGGTTGTAGGTGGCTAAGCTCGAGAGGGCGATGACCGCAGGGCCCCCACGACCGGCGGGATCGACGCATCCGGCGAGATCGATCACGACGCGGGGCGTCTCCCCTTCGAGCAGCTTCTCATGCAGCTTGGCGTAGCTCCAACCAACCCCCGCCGGAGCCGCTGCCGCACCGAACACCATGAGAGACGCCGCCACCGAGACACAGCGCCGTGCGCGAGTTCTGCCAGTCATGATCCTTGCTCCCTTCAAACCTTGAGGGGACCATGCCCCTGCCGAGGCGGCGGATTCTAGGGAGATTGCGGGCTGCGCGGAAAGGCATGCAGCGCCCTTGAGAGCAAGGTCATGGCGGCATCGTTTGCCGCAGGCGTGTCAGAGCTCTTCCACCCGCCGCGCCGGGTAGCTGTCCCACGCTTGGCAGCCGGGGCACTGCCAGAAGTGCTGGCGGGCCTCGAAGCCGCAGGCCGCGCAGCGGTAGCGCTTGAGGGGGCCGCTGGCCTGATCGAGCGCGCGCTGCACGCTGGCCTGGGCCTGGGGATCGGACAGGGTTTCGCCCGCGAGCCATTGGCTCGCGATGACCAGCGAGGGTTCGGCCTCGAGGTGGCGCAGGTACATGCCCCGCGCGCCGTCGGGCTGCGGTGCCAGGCGGGCGAGGGCTTCGGTCACGTCGATCGAGGGCGCGCGGGCCTGGGCGTTGCCTAGCGTGCGCAGCACGGGATCGGTGCGGCCGGTCGTCTGCGCGAGTTCGGCCATGGCGCGCGCGGCCAGGGGCAGGGCGGCCGGCGCTTGTTCGGCCAGCGCGAGCAGGTCGTCCAGCGCGCCCGCAGCGTCGCCCTGCTGGCTGCGCAGGGCGGATCGGGCCATCCAGCCGCGCGCCAGCGTGGGCACGCGCCGCACGGCTTCGTCGAGCAGTGCGCGCACGCGCTCGGGCTGGCCCTCGCGGTGCGCCAGCTCGGCGAGTTCGCACAGGTAGTGCGCGATGCGCGTGGTGAAAGCGCCTTGCTCCACCGCGTCGAGCTTGTCGGCGATGGAACGCGCCCGGGCCCAGTCGCGCGAGCGCTCGTAGATGCCGAGCAAGGCCAGGCGCGCCTCGTTCTCGAAGCTGGTGCCCTCCAGCTTGCTCAGGGCCGATTCGGCGCGGTCGAGCAGGCCGGCCTTGAGGAAATCAAGCGCCAGCGCGTGTTGCGCGCGCTCGCGTTCCTTGCGGTTGATGTCGGCGCGCGAGAGCAGGTGCTCGTGCACGCGCACGGCGCGGTCGTAGTCGCCGCGGCGGCGGAACAGGTTGCCCAGGGCGAAATGCAGCTCGGTGGTGTCGGGATCGCCCTGCACGGCCTCGATGAAGGCGTCGATGGCCTGGTCCTGCTGTTCGTTGAGCAGGTGGTTGAGTCCGCGGAAGTAGGCCTTGGGTGCCTGCCGGCCTTCGATGCGCCACTGGCGCAGGTCGAGGCGCGAGGCGACCCAGCCCAGCGCGAACGCCAGCGGCAGCCCCCAGAGCAGCCAGGTCAGGTCAAAGTCCATGCCGGCGATCGACGGGGTCTTGCGGCATGAGCGTGGTCTCGTTGCCGAACAGGGTGGTGTTGCCGCCGCGCTGGCGGTGCCGGCGCGCGCGCAGCCACAGCGGCAGCATCACGATGACGCCGAGGAACACGCCGATGAGCAGCACCAGCAGCAGCACCAGCACCAGTGGTGCCTCCCAGCTGTGTCCGAAGAACAGCTTGAGCGTGATGCTGTCCTGGTTGTTCAGCGCGAAGGCGAAGAGAACAAAAAAAATGGCCGCGTTGAGCAGCCACATGAGGTACTTCAAAACATCCCCTCAAGTGGTGGGGGACGATTGTAGCGAGGGGGTCTTCAGCCGGTGCGCTGCTTGTCCTCATGCTGCTGCATGAGAGCGGTGCGCTCGTCGACCTGCTCGCGCAGGGCCTTGCCGGGCTTGAAGTGAGGGACGCGCTTCTCGGGAATCATCACGCTCTCGCCCGAACGCGGGTTGCGTCCGATGCGAGGCGAGCGACGATTGACCGAGAAACTGCCGAAGCCCCGGATCTCGATGCGGTGACCCTTCACCAGGGCATCGCCCATGGCGTCGAGAATCGCCTTGACGGCGAACTCGGCATCACGGTGGGTGAGCTGGCCGAATCGGGCGGCCAGGGCTTCGACAAGATCGCTGCGGGTCATCGAGGGCGGAGATCAGCGGCCGTTGCCGTTGTTGTCCAGCTTGGCGCGCAGCAGGGCGCCCAGGCTCGTGGTGCCGGCGTTGCCCGAGCTCTGGCTCAGGTTGGCCATGGCTTCCTGCGCGTCGGCGTTGTCCTTGGCCTTGATCGACAGCTGGATGTTGCGCGTCTTGCGGTCCACGTTGACGACCACGGCGGAGACTTCGTCGCCTTCCTTGAGCACATTGCGCGCGTCTTCCACGCGGTCGCGGCTGATCTCGGAGGCGCGCAGGTAGCCCAGCACGTCTTCGCCGAGGTCGATCTCGGCGCCCTTGGCGTCCACGGTCTTGACCTTGCCGGTCACCACGGAGCCCTTGTCGTTGACCGACACGAAGGTGGTGAACGGGTCGCCGTCGAGCTGCTTGATGCCCAGGCTGATGCGCTCGCGCTCGACGTCGATGGCAAGCACCACGGCCTCGACTTCCTGGCCCTTCTTGTAGTTGCGCACGGCTTGTTCGCCGGCTTCGTTCCAGGACAGGTCGGACAGGTGCACCAGGCCGTCGATGCCGGCGGCGAGGCCGACGAACACGCCGAAGTCGGTGATGGACTTGATCGGGCCCTTGACGCGGTCACCGCGCTTGGTTGCTTCAGCGAACTCGTGCCAGGGGTTGGCGCGGCACTGCTTCATGCCCAGGGAGATGCGGCGCTTGTCTTCGTCGATGTCGAGGACCATGACCTCGACCTCGTCGCCCAGCGACACCAGCTTGGACGGGGCCACGTTCTTGTTGGTCCAGTCCATCTCGGACACGTGCACCAGGCCTTCGATGCCGGGCTCGAGTTCCACGAACGCGCCGTAGTCGGCGATGTTGGTGACCTTGCCGAACATGCGGGTGCCCTGCGGGTAGCGGCGGCTCACGCCCAGCCACGGGTCGTCGCCCATCTGCTTGAGGCCCAGCGAGACGCGTTGCTTCTCGGTGTCGAACTTGAGGATCTTGGCCGTGATTTCCTGGCCGGCCTGCACCACCTCGCTGGGGTGGCGCACGCGACGCCAGGCCATGTCGGTGATGTGCAGCAGGCCGTCGATGCCGCCGAGGTCCACGAACGCACCGTATTCGGTGATGTTCTTGACCACGCCGTTGACGATGGCGCCTTCCTTGAGCGTTTCCATCAGCTTGGCGCGCTCTTCGCCCATGGAGGCTTCCACCACGGCGCGGCGGCTCAGCACCACGTTGTTGCGCTTGCGGTCGAGCTTGATGACCTTGAATTCCAGGGTCTTGTTCTCGTAGGGGGTGAGGTCCTTGGTGGGACGGCTGTCGACCAGCGAGCCCGGCAGGAAGGCGCTGATGCCGTTGACCATGACCTTGAGGCCGCCCTTGACCTTGCTGGTGGTGGTGCCGGTGACGAATTCGCCCGATTCGAGGGCTTTCTCGAGGGCCATCCACGAGGCCAGGCGCTTGGCCTTGTCGCGCGAGAGCAGGGTGTCGCCGAAGCCGTTCTCGACGGAGTCGATGGCCACGGAGACGAAGTCGCCGACCTGCACTTCGAGTTCGCCCTGGTCGTTCTTGAATTCGGACAGCGGGACGTAGGCTTCCGACTTCAGACCGGCGTTGACCACCACGTGGTTGTGTTCGATGCGAACGACCTCGGCGGTGATGACTTCGCCCGCGCGCATTTCGGCGCGTTTGAGGGACTCTTCAAAGAGGGCGGCAAAAGATTCAGACATGGAGATTTCCTGAAACCGCTTGGCGTGTCGGCGCGGGAGTGCCCGGCAAGGGCGGCGCGGGTGACGACGGGTGGGCGGCGTGACGTTGTGCCGTGCGAAACACGGCGGGTTGGTTGACGATCCCTGGGACCTGCGGACGGGGAACATCCGGCGGGGTCTTCGGGGCCTGCGGGTGGCTTTCTCAGCGAGCCGGGAAAGCCTGTTGGCCGTGCCAGCGCTTCAACACGAATTGCACCGATTGCTCGATGTCCAGTTCGGAGTTGTCCAGCAGCACCGCGTCTTCGGCCGGCTTCAGAGGGGCGTGCGCGCGGTTCATGTCGCGTGCGTCGCGTGCCTCAAGGTCGGCCAGAAGGTCGTCGAGTATAGCCGGGATTCCCTTTGAAATCAACTGCTTATGGCGACGCTGGGCGCGCTGTCCGGCGCTGGCGGTGAGGTAGATCTTGAGCGGCGCGGCCGGGAAGATGACCGTGCCCATGTCGCGCCCGTCGGCGACCAGGCCGGGGAGGCGGCGCATCTGCAGTTGCAGGTCGACCAGGGCGGTGCGCACCTGGGGCACGGCCGACACGCGCGAGGCGGCCATGCCGGCAGTTTCGGCGCGCAGGGCCTCGGTCACGTCCTCGCCGTCGAGCCAGGTCTTGCCGGGGGTGAAGCGCACGTCCAGCCCGGCGGCCAGGCGGCCCATGCGCTCGGCGTGGGCGGGCTCGCGCAGCTCGGCTTCGGTGGTGGACAGGCCCTCGCGCTCGGCCGCCAGGCCGACCAGGCGGTACAGGGCGCCGGAGTCGAGCAGGTGGTAGCCCAGGCGCGAGGCCAGTTCGGCCGCGAGCGTGCCCTTGCCCGAAGCGGTGGGGCCGTCGATGCAGAGGACGGGGATGCGCTCGGCCGGCGTGTGGCAGACGCTGAAGAGGGTTTCGAAGTAGTCGGGGAAGGTCTTGCCCACGCACTTCGGGTCTTCGATGCGCACGGGCAGGCCCGCCGGGTTGAAGGCGGCCAGCGAGAAGCACATGGCGACCCGGTGGTCGTCGTAGGTGTGGATGCTGGCCTTTGCCCATCCATGCGCCCCCACGCTCCCCACTTCGTGTGGTTCGCTGCCCCCCTGGGGGACTGCCCCGCCTTGGGGCGGCCCGGCGGCGGGGCGGCCGGGCGGCGTGACGCGGATGAAGTCCGCGCCTTCCTCGATGGTGGCACCGAGCTTGCGGCCTTCGATGGCCATGGCGGCGATGCGGTCGGTTTCCTTCACGCGCCAGCTCGCGATGTTGCGCAGCGTGGTGGTGCCGTCGGCGTAGAGCGCCATCACGGCCAGCGTCATGGCCGCGTCGGGGATGTGGTTGCAGTCGAGGTCGATGGCCTTGAGCGGCCAGGCGCCGCGGCGCACGCGCAGGGCCTTGCCTTCGTCCACGACCTCGGCGCCCATGAGGCGGGCCGCCTCGACGAATCGGATGTCGCCCTGGATGGAGTCCAGGCCCACGCCCTCGATGACGACGCCGTCGGTGCCAGGCGTGGCCGGCGCGATGGCGCCGAGCGCGATGAAGTAGCTGGCCGAGGAGGCGTCGGCCTCGACGGCGATGCGCCCGGGCGAGGCGTAGCGGCTGCCGCGCGGGATGGTGAAGCGTTGCCAGCCTTCGCGGCGCACGCTCACGCCGAAGCGTTGCAGCAGGTTGAGCGTGATTTCGATGTAGGGCTTGGAGATCAGTTCGGTGGTCACCTCGATGACCACGTCCGTGTCCTGTGCCACCAGCGGCAGCGCAAGCAGCAGCGCGGTGAGGAACTGGCTGGAGACGTCGCCGCGCACGCGGATGGGCTCGCTCAGGTGCAGCGGGTGGGACACGCCGTCGCCCAGGCGCAGCGGGGGATAGCCCTCGTTCTGCAGGCACTGCACCGGGCAGCCGAGCTGGCGCAGCGCGTCCACCAGGTCGCCGATGGGGCGTTCGTGCATGCGCGCCACGCCGGAGAGTTCAAAGCGCGCACCCTGGGCCGTGGCCATGAGCGCCAGCGCGGCCGTGAGCGGGCGCATGGCGGTGCCGGCGTTGCCCAGAAACAGCGCCCCGTCGCGCACCGGCAGCCGCCCGCCCAGGCCCTGCACCCGCACGCTGGCCGGGCCGGTCTCATCGATGCTGCAGCCGAGCTGGCGCAGGGCCGCGAGCATGACGCGCGTATCGTCGGAGTCGAGCAGGTCCTCGACCAGGGTGGGGCCTTCGCTCAGCGCGGCCAGCAGCAGCACGCGGTTGGAGATGCTCTTGGAGCCCGGCAGTCGCACGCGGCCGCCAGCGCTGCCCAGGGAGGGGATGTCGAGGCTGGGGATGTCGAACATGCGCGGTCGGCGGCTCAGCCCTGGGGCTTGATGGCCGTCATGCGCCAGTTCGCGCGCGCTTCGCTGGCCTGGTCGATCAGGGTTTCGAGCGCGTCGGGGTCGTTGTTCTTGATCGCCGATTCCAACTCCTGCAGCGCGCGCAGGAAGTGGCGCGACTGCGTGATCAGCTCTTCCTTGTTGGAGAGCAGGATGTCGCGCCAGACGGCCGCGTCGCTGGCGGCGATGCGGGTGAAGTCACGAAAGCCCGGGCCGGCGAGGGCGAGGAAGTCGTTGCCCTCGGGCTGCTTCTGGATGGCGCCCATGAGCGCGAAGGCCAGCAGGTGCGGCAGGTGGCTGATGGCGGCGTAGGCGGCGTCGTGGCCCTCGGGCGTCATGCGCTTGACCTGGCAACCCAGCGCGCGCCAGACCTTCTCGGCCTTGTCCACGTGCGCGGGCATGGTGCGCTCGATGGGGGTGAGAATGACCTGGCGCCCGGTGTAGAGGTCGGGGTCGGCGTGGTCCACGCCCGCGAGTTCCTTGCCGGCGATGGGGTGGGCGGGCACGAACACGCCCACCTGGTCGCGCAGCACGCGGCGCGCGGCGTCGATGACCTCGCGCTTGGTGGAACCCACGTCCATGATGAGCACGTCGTTGCGCACCAGGTGGCGGATGGCCTTGAAGGTGGCTTCGGTGGCGGCCACCGGCACGGCCAGCAGCACGAGATCAGCGCCCGAGACGGCGAGCAGCGCGGACGGGGCTTCGACGTCGATGACGCCGAGTTGGCGGGCGCGTTCGGTGGTGGAGGGCGACTTGCTGTAGCCCACCACGCGCTTGACCAGTCCGGCGCGCTTGAGCGCGAGCGCGAAGGAGCCGCCCATGAGGCCGCAGCCGATCAGTCCGAGTTGCTCAAACATCATTCGGTCACCGGGTAGGCGCCCAGCACCTTGTAGAAGGCGCACAGGCGTTGCAGTTCGTCGAGCGCGGCCGCGACGTGCGGTTGCGAGGGGTGGCCGGCGAGATCGATGTAGAAGTAGTACTCCCATTGACCGGACTTGGCGGGGCGCGATTCGAAGCGCGTCATGGACACGCCATGCTGCTTCAATGGCACCAGCAGATCGTGCACGGCACCGGGGCGGTTGGGCACCGAGACCACGAGGCTGGTGCAGTCGCGCCCGCTGGCGGGCGGCATGGCCAGGGTCTGCGGCAGGCAGATGATGGCGAAGCGCGTGCGGTTGTAGGCCTCGTCCTGCACGGCGTGCGCGACGATGTGCAGGCCGAACTGCGCGGCGGCGCGCTCGCTGGCCAGGGCCGCGAAGCGCGGGTCTTCGGCGGCCAGGCGAGCGCCCTCGGCATTGCTGGAGACGGCACGCCGCTCCGCGTTGGGCAGGTGCTGCGACAGCCAGCCCTGGCACTGTGCGAGCGCCTGGGGATGGGCCATGACGACCTCGATGCCATCGAGCGAGGCGCCACGGCACAGCAGGTTGTGGCGCACCAGCAGGCTCACCTCGCCCACCACGTGCACGGGGGAGCGCAGGAACAGGTCGAGCGAGCGCGCGACCACCCCCTCGGTGGTGTTCTCGACGCCGACCACACCGAACTGGGCGGTGCCCGCGGCGGTGGCGTGGAAGACCTCGTCGAAGCTGGCGCAATGGATGAGGTTGGCGGCGCTGCCGAAGAACTCGACCGCGGCTTGTTCGCAGAAAGTGCCCTGCGGCCCCAGCACGGCCACGCGCTGGGGCGTTTCCAGCGCCAGGCAGGCGGACATGATCTCGCGCCAGATGGAGGCCACGTGCTGGTTGAGCAGCGGGCCGGGGTTGGCGGTCTGGATCTTCTCGATGACCTGGGCCACGCGGTCGGGCCGGAAGAAGGGCGATCCTTCCTTGCGCTTGAGCTCGCCCACCTGCTCGGCCACCAGCGCGCGCTGGTTGAGCAGGCTCAGCAGCTGCTGGTCGATTGCGTCGATCTGAACGCGCAGCTCGCCCAGCGCTTCGGTTTGTTGCGGGGTGGATGCCATGGGGGTCAGGCCATTTCCTTTTCGAAGTCGCGCAGGTAGCTCACCAGGGCCTGCACACCCTCGATGGGAATGGCGTTGTACAGGCTGGCGCGCATGCCGCCCACCGACTTGTGCCCCTTGAGCTGCAGCAGGCCACGGGCCTGGGCACCGGCCAGGAAGGCCTCGTTGCGCGACTCGTCCTTCAGGAAAAACGGGATGTTCATGCGCGAACGGCACTCGGGCGCGACGCGGTTCTCATAGAAGGGCGACTGGTCCAGGAAGTCGTAGAGCAGCTTCGCCTTGGCGATGTTGCGGGCCTCCATGGCGGCCACGCCGCCCTGGCGCTTGAGCCACTGGAAGGTGAGGCCCGCCATGTAGATCGCGTAGGTGGGCGGTGTGTTGTACATCGACGCGTTGTCGGCCACGGTCTTGTAGTCGAAGGCGCTCGGGCAGATGGGCAGGGCATGGCCGAGCAGGTCCTCGCGCACCACCACGAGCGTGAGCCCGGCGGGGCCGAGGTTCTTCTGCGCGCCGCCGAAGGCCAGGCCCACGCGCGACCAATCGACCGGACGCGAGGCCACGTGCGAGGAGAAGTCGATCACCAGCGGGGCCTGGCTGCCCAGGGCCTTCAGATCGGGCAATTCCTGGAATTCGATGCCATGGATGGTCTCGTTGCTGCAGACGTGCACGTACTGCGCGTCGGGCGAGAGCCGCCAACTGGCCGGTGCAGGCAAGGTGGTGTGGTGGCTGTCGGCGTTGCTGGCCGCCAGGCGCGCGCTCGCATAGCGACTGGCCTCCTTGAGCGACTTCTGGCTCCAGCTGCCGGTGACGACGACATCGACCACGCCGCCGCGCGAGAGGTTCATCGGCACGATGGCGTTCTCGGCCAGGCCGCCGCCCTGCATGAACAGGATCTTGAACTGCGGGGGTACCGCCAGCAGCTCGCGCAGATCGGCTTCGGCCTGCGCCGCGATCTCGCCGAAGGCCTTGCCGCGGTGGCTCATCTCCATCACGCTCATTCCGCTGCCGTGCCAGTCGAGCATCTCGCGCGCGGCGATCTCGAGCACCTCGGCCGGCATCGCGGCCGGGCCGGCGGAGAAGTTGTAGGGCCGCGCCATCACGCGGCCGGTGCGGGCTCGCCGCCGTCGGGCTCGCCGCCCTCGGGGGCGTTGGCGTCGTTCTCGACGATGCGCTGCAGGCCGGAGAGCTCGTCACCGTCGTCGAGCGAGATCAGCGTCACCCCCTGCGTGGCACGGCCCATCTCGCGGATCTCGGCCACGCGGGTGCGCACCAGCACACCCTTGTCGGTGATCAGCATGATCTGGTCGTCGGTGTGCACCAGCGTGGCGGCCACGACCTTGCCATTGCGCTCGCTCTGCTGGATGGCGATCATGCCCTTGGTGCCGCGGCCGTGGCGCGTGTACTCGCCAATGGGCGTGCGCTTGCCGTAGCCGTTGACGGTGGCCGTCAGCACGCTCTGGGTCTCGTCTTCGGCGACCAGCATGGCGATCACGCTCTGGCCGTCTTCCAGCATCATGCCGCGCACGCCGCGCGCGTTGCGGCCCATGGGGCGCACGTCGTTCTCGTCGAAGCGCACGGCTTTGCCGCCGTCGGAGAACAGCATCACGTCGTGGTGGCTGTCGGTGAGCGCGGCGCCAATGAGGTAGTCGCCCTCGTCCAGGTCGACGGCGATGATGCCGGCCTTGCGCGGGTTGCTGAATTCGTCGAGCGCGGTTTTCTTGACCGTGCCGCCCGCCGTGGCCATGAACACGTAGTGGTCGGCCGGGAAGCTGCGGAACTCGCCCGTGAGCGCCAGCACCACGTTGATCTTCTCGCCCTCGGCCAGCGGGAACATGTTCACGATCGGCTTGCCGCGCGAGCCGCGCGAACCGCTGGGCACCTCCCAGACCTTGAGCCAGTACAGGCGGCCGCGGTTGGAGAAGCACAGGATCCAGTCGTGCGTGTTGGCGATGAAGAGTTGGTCGACCCAGTCGTCTTCCTTGGTGGCCGTCGCCTGCTTGCCACGGCCACCTCGCTTCTGCGAGCGGTACTCGTTGAGCGGCTGGCTCTTGATATAGCCCGAGTGGCTCAGCGTGACGACCATGTCGGTCGGCGTGATGAGGTCCTCGGTGGCGAGGTCTTGCGCGTTGTGTTCGATCTCGCTGCGGCGCGCGCCCAGCTTCGTCTGACCGAACTCCTGGCGCACCGCGATCAGCTCTTCGCTGATGATGGTGGACACGCGCTCGGGGCGGGCCAGGATGTCGAGCAGGTCGTCGATCTCGGCCATCACGTCCTTGTACTCGGCGACGATCTTGTCCTGCTCGAGGCCGGTGAGGCGCTGCAGGCGCATCTGCAGGATTTCCTGGGCCTGCGTTTCCGAGAGGCGGTACAGGCCGTCGCCTTGCATGCCGTAGTGGCGGTCCAGTCCGTCGGGGCGGTAGTCGTCGGCGTTCACGGTACCGCCATCGGCCTTGGCGCGCGTGAGCATCTCGCGCACGAGCTGGCTGTCCCAGCTGCGGTTCATCAGCTCCGACTTGGCCACCGGCGGCGTGGGCGACTCGCGGATGATGCGGATGAACTCGTCGATGTTGGCCAGCGCCACGGCCAGGCCTTCCAGCACGTGGCCGCGTTCGCGCGCCTTGCGCAGGTTGAAGATGGTGCGCCGCGTGACCACCTCGCGCCGGTGCTCCAGAAAGACCGTGATCAGGTCCTTCAGGTTGCACAGGCGCGGCTGGCCATCGACCAGCGCCACCATGTTGATGCCGAAGGTGTCCTGCAGCTGCGTCTGCTTGTACAGGTTGTTGAGCACCACCTCGGGCACTTCGCCGCGCTTGAGTTCGATCACCACCCGCATGCCCGACTTGTCGGACTCGTCCTGGATGTGGCTGATGCCCTCGATCTTCTTTTCGTGCACGAGCTCGGCCATGCGCTCCTGCAGCGTCTTCTTGTTGACCTGGTAGGGCAGCTCGTCAACGATGATGGCCTGGCGCTGGCCTTTGTCGATGTCCTCGAAGTGGCACTTGGCGCGCATCACCACGCGGCCGCGGCCGGTGCGATAGCCGTCCTTGACGCCCTGCACGCCGTAGATGATTCCGGCGGTGGGGAAGTCGGGCGCCGGGATGATCTCCATGAGTTCGTCGATCGACGCCTCGGGGTTCTTGAGCATGTGCAGGCAGGCGTCCACCACCTCGTTGAGGTTGTGCGGCGGAATGTTGGTGGCCATGCCCACGGCGATGCCGGCGCTGCCATTGACCAGCAGGTTCGGCAGGCGCGTCGGCAGCACCAGGGGTTCCTTTTCGCTGCCGTCGTAGTTGGGGCCGTAGTCGACCGTTTCCTTGTCGATATCGGCCAGCATCTCGTGGGCGATCTTCGACAGGCGAATTTCGGTGTAGCGCATGGCCGCGGCGTTGTCGCCGTCCACCGAGCCGAAGTTGCCCTGACCGTCCACCAGCATGTGGCGCAGGGAGAAGTCCTGGGCCATGCGCACGATGGTGTCGTACACCGCTGAGTCGCCGTGCGGGTGGTACTTACCGATCACATCGCCGACGATACGGGCCGACTTCTTGTAGGGCCGGTTCCAGTCGTTGTTGAGCTCGTGCATCGCGTAGAGCACGCGCCGGTGCACCGGCTTGAGGCCGTCGCGCGCGTCGGGCAGGGCGCGGCCCACGATCACGCTCATCGCGTAGTCGAGGTAGCTCCGGCGCATCTCCTCTTCCAGACTGATGGGCAGGGTTTCTTTGGCGAATGAGGTCATGGAAGAATGGCGCTGAGGGTGACTCTGCAATGCAACAGAAGATTTTAATCGGCGCGGTCGGCATGACCGCCCGGGGCTTCATGTTGTACGTCGGCAACGGATGTCGCATCGGGGTCGTAGGCGTTGTCTGATCTTGGACCCCCGGGATTGGCACGATGATCCTTGTGGCACAATGCCTCGAGCGTTTTGGAGTGCTCACATCCAGGCGCCGCTAATCTAATTACGTCACGCAGGTCGTCTGCGGCTTACCTAGAGGAAAACCATGAAGAAACTCAACCGAGTGGCAATGCTGTTTGCAACCGCCGCCATGGCAACGGCTGCTGGCGCCCAGACCATCGACAACTGGCGCAATGGCTCCAGCGAACTGGTCTGGAAGAACGGCACCAACGAGCTCTGCTGGCGTGACGCCTCCTGGACGCCCGCGACCGCTGCCAAAGGTTGCGATGGCGCGATCGTTCCCGCCGCTGCACCGGCCCCGGCTCCCGCTCCGGCCCCGGCTCCCGCCGCTGCTCCGGCGCCGGCCCCGGCTCCCGCTGCCGCTCCTGTGGCTGCCGCCACCAAGGTGACCTACGCCGCCGACGCTTTCTTCGATTTCGACAAAGCCGTGCTCAAGCCCGAAGGCCGCGCCAAGCTGGACGACCTGGCTGGCAAGGTGCAAGGCATCAACCTCGAGGTGGTGATCGCCGTCGGCCACACCGACTCGACCGGTGCCGCCGCCTACAACCAGTCCCTCTCGGTTCGCCGCGCCGAAGCCGTCAAGGCCTATCTGGTGAGCAAGGGCATTGAAAGCAACCGCATCTACACCGAAGGCAAGGGCCTGACCCAGCCGGTGGCCGACAACGCCACCCGCGAAGGTCGCTCGAAGAACCGTCGCGTGGAAGTCGAAGTGGTCGGTACCCGCAAGAACTGATCGTCTCGGTTTCACTCAAAAAACCGCGCCTCGGCGCGGTTTTTTGTTGTCCTCTTGATAATCGCCCAATGACTGCGCAAATCAATGCCGACCCGGCCGAACTGGCCAAGTTTTCCGATCTCGCCCATCGCTGGTGGGATCCCGATGGCGAATTCCGGCCCCTGCATCAGATCAATCCGCTGCGAATGGCGTGGATCGATGGCATTGCCGGCCTGCCGGGCAAACGGGTGCTCGACGTTGGCTGTGGCGGGGGTGTTCTCTCGGACGGCATGGCGCGGCTGGGCGCCGATGTGCTCGGCATCGACCTCGCCTCGAAGGCGCTGCGAGTGGCCCAGTTGCATGCGCTGGAAGCCGGGACCACGGGGGTGCGCTACCAGGAGATCAGCGTGGAGGATCTGGCGCGCGAAGAGCCCGAAGGGTTCGACGTGGTGACCTGCATGGAGATGCTGGAGCATGTGCCCGATCCGTCGTCGGTGGTCCGCGCCTGTGCCGCGCTGGTCAAGCCGGGTGGTCATGTTTTCTTTTCCACGCTCAACCGCAACCCCAAGGCCTTCCTGTTTGCCATTCTGGGGGCCGAGTACGTGCTGGGTCTGCTGCCCCGTGGCACGCATGAGTACGCCCGCTTCATCCGGCCCAGCGAACTGGCCGCCCATTGCCGCGCAGCGGGGCTGGACCTGCAGCACACGCGCGGCATGGAATACAACCCGCTCACGCGGCGCTACTGGCTCAGTGGCGACACCAGCGTGAACTATCTGTTTGGCACGCGGAAGGTCTGAGCCGTGATGCGGCGTTTCAGCGGCCTGCAGGCCGTCCTGTTCGACCTTGACGGTACCTTGCTCGACAGCGCGCCGGACCTGGGCAGTGCGGCCGAGAGCCTGCGTCTGGCGCGCGGTCTGCCGCCACTGCCTTTGGCCTTGTACCGGGCGCACGCGGGCTCGGGCGCGCGCGGCATGCTGCGCGTGGCCTTCGACATGGCGCCCGATCACCAGGACTATGCCGTTCTGCGCGAGGCGTTCATCGATGCGTATGAGGCGCGCATGCTGGAGCTCACGCAGCCCTTCGAGGGCGTGCTGGCCCTGGTGGACGCGTTGAACGGTTCGCGCATGCCTTGGGGCGTGGTGACGAACAAGGCCGAGCGCCTGACGCACCCGCTTGCACGGGCTTTGTCGCTGTTCGATTCCGCTGGCGCGATCGTGTGCGGCGACACCACGCCCCACTCGAAGCCTCACCCGGCGCCCTTGCTGGAGGCGGCTCGGCGCCTGGGCGTGAATCCCACGCGCTGCCTGTACGTGGGCGACGATGAGCGCGACATCCAGGCAGGGCGCGCCGCAGGCATGCAGACAGTGGCCGCGCGCTACGGCTACCTCGGTCCGGGAGCCGATGTGGCCAGTTGGGGCGCTGACGCGCTGATCGATGCGCCCTTGGACGTCTTGAATCTCATCGATCTGCCCTAAAATCCGTCTTTCCTGGGGCTGCACCGGTTTCGACGTGGGTTCGGACGCGCAGCAGGGCATGCCGAGGTTCTGTCACCTCGTAAATCCGCAGAAACAAACCAACTGCCAATACTGAAGCAGCAAACGACCGTTCTTTCGCCCTCGCGGCCTAAGCATGAGTCGTTCGGGGATTAACCTCCCCGATCCTTGCAACAGCTCGTCGATGGGCTGAGCCGAAGGTCGCAAGACCTGAAGCCGCAAGGTCATTCACATCGACTGGTCCCGCGCCGGGCAGCTTGGCGCGGGATGAGATCCAAGGCTGCTGGCTGACCGGGTAGCGTGCCACTGCGCGATCCGGTCGGTGAGATTCAAAACAGACGGCTACGCATGTAGAACTGCTCGAAGAAGGCTTGCGGACGGGGGTTCAATTCCCCCCAGCTCCACCATCATTTCCACCGGCGGGCCGCCGACCCGCTGGTGTTCTCTGTGCCAGGCGCCGTCGGCGGTGCCAGCGCACGCGCAGGTGCCACACGGCATTGATCAGCGCATACACCGTGAGCCCACACGAGACGGCCAGAATGAGCAGGCCCGTGAACAGCGGCTTGCCGACCTGACCGATCTGCTTCAGCCAGCGCTGGAGTCGATCCATTACGCCCAGAGATGCCGGCACCTGCTCGGGCGTGGCGGTCAGTTCTTCCACCAGCCGCTGCTCGTCAAGGCCCTGGCCGTGCGGTGCGGCGTCCTCACCCAGCACCACCTTGCCCAGCCGGTAGGCTGCGTAGTAGACCGGCCCGAACGTGACCGGGTTGGTGACGAAGGTGCTGGCCATGGCAGCCGGCAGATTGGCGCGCAGCACCACCGCCGCCACGCCCGCCGCGGGCATCTGCGCGATGGGGATCAGCAGGCCGAAGAACACGCCGAGCGCCACACCCATGGCCACGCCTCTGCGGCTGAGGTGCCACAGGCGGGGATGCGCCATGAAGGGCGCCAGCCAGCGCAGCCATCGCTGACTGCGGATCGTGTCGGGGGTTGGCAGACGGGCCTTGAGCCGCTGCAGGAAGCCTTGGGTCACGGGGGGAGGGCCAAACCGGGCATTGTGTTCCGGAGAGACCCGCTATCCGGCCCCGAGTTCGCTCAGAGCAGGTCGCCCTTGCGGCTGTCCAGCGGCATCAGGAACGAGTTGTTGTCCTGCCACTGCGAGTGGTAGTCGCTGCTGCGCGCATCGGGCGCGCTGTTGGGCCAACTGGACAGCGGGTTGAAGTCGCTGTGCGAGCGTGTGCTGCGCTGGCGATTGAGCGCGCTGCGCAAGTTGCTTTGCGCGGCAATGATGGCGCGCTCTTCCATCTCGCGTTCCCGCATGGCGCGGTTGAGTTCGGATTCGCCCAGGAACTCGGCACGGATCTCGGCCACGGTGGGCAGGCTGTTGGAGCGCACCACCCAATAGGGCAGGCCGATCTGGCTCAGCAGCGAGTGCTTGAGAGCGCGGGTGCTGCGGGGGATGCCGGCCGGACCCGGCACGTCGAGACAACCGATGACGCGTCCGTCGGACTTGCACACGGTGAAGGTGCAGTACACGCCGCCCAGCAGCCGGTACCACTCCATGCCTTCTTCTCGCTGGCGGGGCAGCGTGAAGCGCGTCACCGGCAGCTTGATCATGACGTGGTGGTCGTAGAAGGCGCGCGACAACCAGTGCCAGACGCGGGCTTCCTCGCTGTTGGCCAGGGGGCGGCCCGCCAGCGGCCAGTGCTTGGGCAGGCGGCGCTTCTGCCGCGCCTGCCGCTCCGCCCAGAGCCGATGCAGCAGCGCGCCCACGGCCAGCAGGGCGGGCACGAGAGCGGCGATCAGCCAGGGATGGGTCCAGGTGCTCATGCGGTCGGGAAGGGCGTGACCAAGATGTATCAAAGTGTATAGATTCGGCCGCCTTGCCGATTGCACGTCCGGACCAAAGCGGCTCGGCTCGTGATTTCGTTGGGGATTTGGGCGCCCGTTTGTGGTCGGCGGGCCGCGCCCGGCACACGGCGTGCCTGATTGTGAGGGGGTGGGTGGGGGCGTTCGTCCATCAGATGGGGTAGCGCGGGCTCATGTCGTGATGGAAGACCGGAACCAGCGGGCGAGTGCCTCCGTCAATTCGTGAGGTTTGTCACGGTGCGGGCTGTGCCCGCAGTCGTCGAAGGTCAGTATGTCGGCATGCGGCGCCCGCTCCCGCACACGGTGTAACTGTTGCAGCGTGCCGTATTCGTCTTGTTGCCCTTGCACCAGCAGGAGCGGGGCGCGGATGTCGGCGCACGCGTCCAGGATGTCGAAATCGCGGAAGGCCGGGCTGAGCCAGACGTCGTTCCATTGCCAGAAGGCGTTGTCGACGTCGCGGTGGTACCGGGCCAGACGCTGGCGCAAGCCCCTGGGGTCGTCGAACGTGGCCTGGTACTGGTCGCGCGCCTGGGCGATGGAACGGATCGACACATCCTCGACGAAGGCGTGTGGGGCGATGGCCACGCAGCCTGCCACGGGATGCCGGCTCGCATGGAGCAGCGCAATGGTGGCGCCATCGGAATGCCCCATGAGCAGGGGCTCGCGGATGCCCAGTCGGGACAGCAGCAGCGGCAGCACCTCGAAGGCCTCGCGGTGCATGTAGTCGGGCTCGTGGCGTCCGACGTGCCAGAAGCCCTCCTGGCGCGGTGCGCCACGCACGTCGGCCACGGGGTCGGACTGGCCGTAGCCTCGGCGCGAGAACAGCCAGCCGGCGCGCCCGCTGGCCTGGCATAGCGTTTCGGGCCAGAAGAGGCCCCGTTGGGTCCACATGGCCACGCTGCCCAGGCCTTCGTGCAGGAAAACCAGCGGGGCGAGGGTGGGGTCTCCGGGAATCTGTGCGACTTCCAGCCGCACGCCATGAACATCGATGCGATCCATGGGCGACATCCTAGCGGCCGGGGTGTCGGCGCTTGCGGGTATTCTTCGCGCCATGCGAGCGATGTTCGATGCCTTCTGGCGCGCGGTGGCGTACTGCATGCACCCGCGCGTGATCGCGCTGTCCTTCCTGCCCCTGGTGCTGATGGTGGCGCTGTCCTTCGCCCTGGGTTATTTCTTCTGGGACGGCGCGGTGGCCTCCGTCATGGCCTGGTTCGAGGCTTTCCACCTCGTGCAGGCCTTTCTCGGCTGGCTCGAGGGCCTGGGCCTGGGCTCGCTGCGCGCCGTGTTCGCGCCCCTGATCGTGCTGGTGCTCGCCACGCCGGTCATCGTGCTGCTGTGCCTGCTGCTGGTGGCGGCGTTCATGACGCCAGCCATGGTCGACCTGGTGGGCCAGCGCCGCTTCCCGCAGTTGGAGAAGCGGCGCGGCGGCTCCTTCATCGTGAGCGTGTTGTGGTCGCTGGGCTCCACGCTGCTGGCGGTGGTGGTGCTGGTGCTGTCCATGCCGCTGTGGCTGGTGCCGCCCCTGGTGCTCATCCTGCCGCCTCTCATCTGGGGCTGGCTCACCTACCGCGTGTTCGCCTTCGACGCACTGGCCACGCACGCCAGCGCCGACGAGCGTCGCCAGATCATGCGCGAGCACCGCAGCACGCTGCTGGTGATGGGCGTGCTGTGCGGCTACCTGGGTGCCGCGCCCAGCCTCTTGTGGGCCTCCGGCGCCATGTTCATTGCACTGGCGCCGCTGCTGGTGCCGGTGGCGATCTGGGTCTACACCCTGGTGTTCGCGTTCGCTTCACTGTGGTTCGCGCACTATGCGCTGGCGGTGCTGGAGCGCCTGCGCGCCGTGGTACCGGTCGAGGTGCTGGCCGTCGAGCCGACGCTGCAGCCGCCGGCCCCGCCCGCCCCCGATCCCACCCGCGCCATGAGCACCGGCTTCGGATTGATCATCGTGGGCGACGAGATCCTGTCGGGCAAGCGGCAGGACAAGCACCTGCCCAAGGTGGCCGAACTGCTGGCCGAGCGCGGGCTGTCCCTGGCCTGGGCGCAGGTGGTGGGCGACGATCGCACGCGCATCACCGCCGCGTTGCAGGCGGCGTTCGCCGGCAGCGAGCCGGTGTTCTGCTGCGGCGGCATCGGCGCCACGCCCGACGACCACACCCGCCAGTGCGCGGCCGCCGCCCTGGGCGTCGAACTCGCCCTGCACCCCGAGGCCGCGCGGCTGATCGAGGAGCGCATGCGCGACGTGGCGGCCGAGCAGGGCGTGCCCTTCGAGCCCGAGCGGCCGGACAACGTGCACCGCTACAACATGGGCGTGTTCCCGGTCGGGGCCACCCTGATCCCCAACCCCTACAACAAGATTCCGGGCTTCAGTTGCCAAGGGCCGGGCGGTGCCGAGGTGCACTTCGTGCCCGGCTTCCCCGTGATGGCCTGGCCCATGCTGGCCTGGGTGCTCGATCAGCGCTACACCCACCTGCACCAGGAAGGCGCCTGGCGCGAACACTCGGTGATCGTGATGGGTGCCATGGAAGCCGCGCTCACGCCGCTGATGGAGCAGATCGAAGCCGCGCACGCGGTCAAGGTGTTCAGCCTGCCCAGTGTCGACCACCCCACGTACGGCCGGCACATTGAGCTGGGCGTCAAGGGCGCGGCGCAAGCTGTCGAGCCGGCGTTTGCCGAATTGCTGGCCGGCCTGCGCACGCAGGGTGCCGAAATGGGCCCCGAATTGGTGCGCCCGTGAGATTCCTGAATATGGTGCGCGAATGCACCACTGTGGTGCCTAATATGCCGTCTGGGCCGTGCCAAGGCGGTGCGCGCCGGCCGGCGGCCCGGCCCGCATGGCATGGAAACTGCATGCCAGTACCCCGTACGACCTTTTCAACCCACCCTTCCAGACACAGGAGCAATTGATGGCCAAGACCGTCGCAGACGTGATGCAGATGGTGAAGGACAACGAAGTCAAATTCGTCGACTTCCGTTTCACCGACACCCGCGGCAAGGAGCAACACGTCACCGTGCCGATTTCGGCGTTCGGCGAGGACAAATTCACCTCGGGCCACGCCTTCGACGGCTCCTCCATCGCCGGCTGGAAGGGCATCGAGGCCTCGGACATGCAGCTCATGCCCGACCCGAACACCGCCAACATCGACCCCTTCTTCGAAGAAACCACGCTGTTCCTGCAGTGCGACGTGGTCGAGCCCAGCGACGGCAAGGCCTATGACCGCGACCCGCGTTCCATCGCCAAGCGCGCCGAGGCCTACCTGAAGGCCTCCGGCCTGGGCGACACCGCCTTCTTCGGACCCGAGCCCGAGTTCTTCATCTTCGACGGCGTGCGCTGGAGCAACGAGCCCGGCCGCGTGATGTTCGAGATCGAGGAGTACGAAGCCCCCTGGAACAGCGGCGCCAAGCTCGAAGGCGGCAACCGCGGCCACCGTCCCACGGTCAAGGGCGGCTACTTCCCCGTGCCCCCGGTCGACAGCACGCAGGACATGCGCGCCGAGATGTCCCTGATCCTCGAGTCGCTGGGCATCCCCGTCGAGGTGTTCCACCACGAAGTGGCGGGCGCCGGGCAGAACGAGATCGGCACCAAGTTCAGCACGCTCGTCGAGCGCGCCGACTGGACCCAGGTCCTGAAGTACGTGGTCTGGAACGTGGCCAATGCCTATGGCAAGACCGCCACCTTCATGCCCAAGCCCTACGCCGGCGACAACGGCTCGGGCATGCACGTGCACCAGTCGATCTGGAAAGACGGCAAGAACCTGTTCGCCGGTGACGGCTACGCCGGCCTGAGCGACTTCGCCCTGTTCTACATCGGCGGCATCATCAAGCACGCCCGCGCGCTCAA
Source organism: Hydrogenophaga sp. (assembly GCF_035481345.1). GTDB lineage: Bacteria > Pseudomonadota > Gammaproteobacteria > Burkholderiales > Burkholderiaceae_C > Hydrogenophaga. Next base: position 35,940 of record NZ_DATIGV010000005.1, read on the forward strand.
CGCCATCACCAACCCCGGCACCAACAGCTACAAGCGCCTGGTGCCCGGCTTCGAAGCCCCGGTGAAGCTGGCCTACAGCTCGCGCAACCGCTCGGCCTCCATCCGCATTCCCTACGTGGCCAACCCCAAGGGCCGCCGTATCGAGGCGCGTTTCCCCGATCCTTCGGCCAACCCCTACCTGTGCTTCTCGGCCCTGATGATGGCCGGCCTGGACGGCGTGGAGAACAAGATCCACCCGGGCGAAGCCGCCACGAAGGACCTGTACCACCTGCCGCCCGAGGAGGACAAACTGGTCCCCACCGTGTGCCACAGCCTGGACCAGGCCCTGGACTACCTCGACAAGGACCGCGCCTTCCTGACCAAGGGCGGCGTGTTCACCGACTCCATGCTCGACGCCTACATCGAACTCAAGATGGGCGAGGTGACCCGCTTCCGCATGGCGCCGCACCCGGTCGAGTACGACATGTACTACAGCCTGTGATCGCCGGCCCGCGCAGGCGGGCCTGCCGATACAGCAGGGACGGCTCCGGCCGTCCCTTTTTTTTGGGCGCACGTCGATGCGGGGTCGCCCGTGGCACTTTCGTCAGGCAATTGCGTCATACTGCCCCGCGCTGAATGTTGCTGGAGGTCCCGTGTCCGTTTCCCCGTCTCGCCCGATGTCCTGCCTGCCGCTGGCGCTGGCGGCCCTGATGGCCGTGCCGGCCCTGGCCCAGGATGCCATCTACCGCTGCGGCAACGAGTACACGAACAACCCCGCCGTGGCCAAGCAGCGCGGCTGCACGCCGCTGCAGGGTGGCAACGTCACCGTCATCGAAGGCACGCGCCCCAGCCCCACCGCCGCGCCGCGCAGCAACGGCGCCAGCAACACCGCGCCGCGTGTCGACAGCGCCGCGCAGCGCGCCCGCGACGCGGACGCCCGGGCCATCCTCGAGACCGAACTGCGCCGGGCCGAAGAGCGGCTGGCCGAGGCGCAGAAGGCCTACGCGAACGGCGAACCCGAGAAGCAAGGCATCGAGGGGCGCAACCACCAGCGCTACCTTGACCGCGTGGCCGAACTCAAGGCCGCCGTCGGCCGGGCCGAGAACGACGTGGCCGGCATCCGCCGCGAGTTGCAGCGCCTGGGCCCCGCCACCACCAACTGAGGTCCCCGCCGCGCGCCGTCAACCGCCGGCACTGCACGGGCGGCATTCAACTGCCGCACAATGGGCGGCTTGAAAAAGCCCGACGCCTCCTCCCTCTTCAATCTCGTTGCCCGGCGCGGTGCCGCCCGCAAGGAGCCCGCGGTGAGCCCGCGCTTCCAGGCGCTCGACCTGCTGGCCACGCTGGTCGCGGTGGTCGATCACCAGGGCAAGGTGCTGTACGCCAATGCCGTGCTGGAAGACGCCCTGGGCATGTCCAGGCGCAGCATCACCGGTGCGAACCTGCAGGATGTCTTCACCGAGCCCGTGCTGCTCGACAACGCGCTGCAAGGCGCGCGCGACAACGAGTTCGCGGCCCTGCGCTACGACGCCCACCTGCGCCGCCTGAACCACGATTCGCTGCCCGTGCACGTGGTGGTGGCCCAGAACGAGAACGCGGGCGAGGTGGTGGTGGAGATGCTGCCGCAGGAGCAGCAGACCCGCCAGGAGCGCGAGGCGCGCCTGCTCGATCAGGCCCAGGCCAACAAGGAGCTGATCCGCAACCTGGCGCACGAGATCAAGAACCCCCTGGGCGGTATCCGCGGCGCGGCGCAGCTGCTGCAGATGGAGCTGCAGGCCAAGGAGCTGATCGAGTACACGCAGGTCATCATCCACGAGGCCGACCGCCTGCAGTCGCTGGTCGATCGGCTGCTGGCGCCGCACCGGCGCCCGCACGTGGTGGGCGACGTCAACATCCACGAGGTCTGCGAGCGCGTGCGCTCGCTCATCCTGGCCGAGTTCCCCAAGGGGCTGAAGGTGGTCCGCGACTACGACACCTCCATCCCCGAATTTCGTGGCGACCGTGAGCAATTGATACAGGCGGTGCTCAACATCACCCACAACGCGGCGCAGGCGCTGGCCGAGCGCATCGAGGCGGGCGACGCGCGCATCACCTTGCGCACGCGCGTGGGCCGCCAGCTCACTTTCGGCAAGCAGCGCTACCGGCTGGCACTGGAATTGCATGTCATCGACAACGGGCCCGGTGTGCCGGACTCGATCAAGGACCGCATCTTCTTCCCGCTGGTGTCGGGTCGCGACGGTGGCTCCGGCCTGGGGCTCACGCTGGCGCAGACCTTCGTGCAACAGCACCATGGCCTGATCGAGTGCGAGAGCGTGCCGGGGGAGACGGACTTCAAGATCCTGATCCCGCTGCCCTGACCGATAGCAACCACGCACGCGCGACTGAAGGGACCCCTGATACATGAAGCCGATCTGGATAGTGGATGACGACCAGTCCATCCGCTTCGTTCTCGAGAAGGCTTTGCTCCGCGAGAACCTGCCCACCCGCAGTTTCACGAGCGCGCCCGAGGTGCTCAAGGCGCTGAACGAACCGAACGATGCCGATGGTCCGCAGATCCTGGTGAGCGACATCCGCATGCCCGGCGGGTCCGGCCTGGACCTGCTCGAGAAGGTCAAGGAGCGTTTCCCCACGCTGCCGGTCATCATCATGACGGCCTTCTCCGACCTCGACAGCGCGGTCGCGGCCTTCCAGGGCGGCGCCTTCGAGTACCTGCCCAAGCCTTTCGATCTCACCAAGGCGGTCGAGCTGATCCGCCGCGCGGTGGACGAGAGCCAGCGCGAGGAGGTGTCGGAAGAGCGGCTGAGTGCCGCGCCCGAGATGCTGGGCCAGGCCCCGGCCATGCAGGACGTGTTCCGCGCCATCGGCCGTCTCAGCCAGAGCCAGGTCACCGTGCTCATCACGGGCGAGTCGGGCTCGGGCAAGGAGCTGGTGGCGCGCGCGCTGCACAAGCACTCGCCGCGCGCGGACGGCCCCTTCGTCGCGATCAACACGGCCGCCATTCCCAAGGACTTGCTGGAGAGCGAGCTGTTCGGCCACGAGCGCGGCGCCTTCACCGGCGCACAGACCATGCGCCGCGGACGCTTCGAACAGGCCGACGGCGGCACGCTGTTCCTCGACGAGATCGGCGACATGCCCTTCGACTTGCAGACGCGCCTGCTGCGCGTGCTGTCCGATGGGCACTTCTACCGCGTGGGGGGCCACAGCGCCGTGCGCGCCAACGTGCGCGTCATCGCGGCCACGCACCAGAACCTCGAGCAGCGCGTCAAGGAAGGCGTGTTCCGCGAAGACCTCTTTCACCGCCTCAACGTGATCCGCCTGCGCCTGCCCGCGCTGCGCGAGCGCCGCGAGGACGTGCCCATGCTCACGCGCTTCTTCCTCCAGCAAAGCGCCAAGCAGTTGGGCGTGGAGCCCAAGCGCATCGCCGAGTCCGCGCTCAAGCTGTTGGGCGGCTTCGACTTCCCCGGCAACGTGCGCCAGCTCGAAAACCTCTGCCACTGGCTGACCGTGATGGCGCCGGCGCAGGTGATCGAGGTGAAGGACCTGCCGCCCGAGGTGCTCAATGCCGTGGGCATGGCCGAGGCAACTGGTGCAGCGAGCGCTGCGGCGGCGCCCCTGCGCGTGCCGGAGCCGGTGGTCACGATGAGCGAGCCCGTTGTTGCCGCGCCGGCGGTGGTGGTGCCCAGTGCTTCACCGCTGGCAATGCCCATGGCCGCGCCGGTGGCGGCAGCGGTGCCGGAAAGCTCGGCGGCCGCCTGGGAAGCCGGCCTGCAGGCCGAGGCCATGGCCCTGCTGGAAACCGGCCGCACCGACGTGTGGGACGTGCTCACGCGCCGCTTCGAGACCCGGCTCATCCAGACCGCGCTGGCCAATACGCGCGGCCGGCGCATCGAGGCGGCTCACAAGCTGGGCATCGGCCGCAACACCATCACCCGCAAGATCCAGGAACTCGGGATGGAGTGAGCGTGGCGGTGGGGCTCAACCGAGGGTGAGCACCACCGGCGCGTGGTCGCTGGGCTGCGGGTTCTTGCGCGGCAGTCGGTCGATCTGGCAGGCCGTCACCGCGCCGCGCAGCGCCTCGCTCACGAGGATGTGGTCGATGCGCAGGCCGCGGTTCTTCTGGAAGCCGAGCATGCGGTAGTCCCACCACGAATAGCTCTTCTCGGGCTGTTCGAACATCCGGTAGGCGTCGATCAGGCCCAGCTGGAGCAGGGCCTGGAAATGCTGGCGCTCTTCCACCGTGTGGTGGATCGTGTCCTTCAGGCCCACGGGGTCGAAGGAGTCGCGGTCTTCGGGCGCCACGTTGAAGTCACCCAGCAGCACCAGGCGCTGGTGCACCTTCAGTTCTTCCTGCAGCCAGCGGTGCAGCGCCTCCAGCCAGCGCATCTTGTAGGCGAACTTCTCGGTGCCGGGCGCCTGGCCATTGACGAAGTAGCAGTTGACCAGGCGCAAGGGGCCGTCCGGCGTGTCCAGCGTGCCCGCGATCACGCGCGACTGGTCGTCGGCGTGCTGCGGAATGTTGCGCACCACGTCCGTCACCGGCGTGCGGCTGAGGATCGCCACGCCGTTGTACGTCTTCTGTCCGAACACCGCCGCGTGGTACCCGGCTTCCTTCAAGGCGTCGAACGGAAACTTCTCGTCCACGAGCTTGAGTTCCTGCAGGCCCAGGGCGTCGACGGGGTTGGCGGCCAGCCAGTCCAGCACCTGGGGCAGGCGAACGGAGAGGGAGTTGATGTTCCAGGTGGCGAGTTTCATCGGCATGCTCATCCCTTGGGGTCGTAGGTCACGAAGGCGAAGGGCAGGCCGCTTGCCGCGGTGTGCGCTTCGCGCGCCGTCTCGGCCCATTCGGGGCCCAGCGCCGGCATGAAGGCATCGCCCTCGAAGTCGCGCGCGATCTCCGTCACCACCACGCGCTGCGCCTGCGGCAGCGCCTGGCGGTAGACCTCGGCGCCGCCGATCACCCAGACCTCGGCCGCGTCGGCGCACAGCGCCAGGGCCTCGTCGATCGAGCCCGCGCGGCTGGCGCCCTCGGCACGCCATTGCGGGTCGCGCGTCAGCACGAGGTTGCGCCGCCCCGGCAGGGGCCGAAAGCGCGGCGGCAGCGAGTCCCAGGTTTTGCGGCCCATGACGACCGGGCAGCCCATGGTCAGGCGCTTGAAGTGCGCCAGGTCTTCGGGCAGATGCCAGGGCAGGGCGTTGTCCTTGCCGATCACGCCGTTGGCGGCGCGCGCGTAGATCAGGTTCAGTCGGGGCATGGCCCTCATTGTGCCGGCGTGCGCGCCACCGCCGCCGCGCTGGCGCGCGCGGGCCACAGCACGCTGGCGATGGCGACCATGACGAAGACGATGGCCAGCCAGTCCTGCCAGTGCGGGATCTCCCCCACGATGAAGGTGGCCGAGAGCGTGCCCACGAGCGGGATCGCCATCACGCTCATGGCGCTGGTGGCCGGCGGCAGGTGCCGCGCGAGGCCGAACCAGATGAGCTGGGCCACGCCGTAGTTGATGAGCGCGCCGTAGGCCAGCGCCAGCCACATCGGCAGACTGAAGCGCGCCGGGTCCGGCACGGGCTCGAGCGCGACGGCCAACAGCCACAGCACCAGGCTGCCCAGCAACAGCATCCACACCGTCACCACCATGGGAGAGAGCTCAAAGCGCGCGCGGCGGAACATCAGCGTGCCCAGGCCCCAGCTCAGGGCCGCGCCCAGCATCCAGGCGATGCCCACGGGTCGTCCGCTCAGGCTGCTGAGCTCGTGCCACAGCAGCAGCCCGATGGCGATGGCGGCCGACACCACGGCCAGGCGCACGCGCGGCGTGGTGCGCTCACCGAAAAAAGCCGCGCCCAGCAGCACCGTGAAGATCGGCATGGTGAAGCCCACGATGGCCGCGCGGCCCGAGGCCAGTTCCTGCACGCCGAAGATCGACAGGGTGTGCCAGCCCAGCACGTTGGGCAGGCCCAGCCAGGCGATGGTGGCCCACTCCGCGCCGCTCGGGCGCATGCGCTCGCCCTGCCGCTGCACGTAGACGAAGAGCCAGACAGCGCCCAGCAGCATGGTGCTGGCGCGGAAATAGAGCGGCGTGAGCTCCTGCAGGGAGAGCTTCATCATGGGCCAGTTCACGCCCCACATGAGCGTGAGGCCCACCAGGGCCCAGAGTTGTCGGCGGCTGAGCATCGCGCGCTCAGACCGCGACGGGTGCCTTGATCGCCGCGTGGTGCTGGTAGTCCAGGATCTCGAAGTCCTCGGGCTCGTAGTCGAAGATCGAGGCCGGGCGGCGCTTGATGCGCAGCGTGGGGTAGGGGAAGGGCGTGCGCGAGAGCTGCTCCTGCACCTGCTCGCGGTGGTTGCTGTAGATGTGGCAGTCGCCACCCGTCCAGATGAACTCGCCGACGTCCAGGTCGCACTGCTGCGCCAGCATGTGCGTGAGCAGGGCGTAACTGGCGATGTTGAACGGCACGCCGAGGAAGATGTCGGCGCTGCGCTGGTAGAGCTGGCAGCTGAGCTTGCCTTCGGCCACGTAGAACTGGAAGAAGGCGTGGCAGGGCATCAGCGCCATCTGGTGCAGGTCGGCCACGTTCCAGGCGCTCACGATGATGCGCCGCGAATCCGGGTTGGTCTTGAGCTGCTTCACCACCTCGGCGATCTGGTCGATGTGGCGGCCGTCGGGCGCGGGCCAGTTGCGCCATTGCACGCCGTACACGGGGCCCAGGTCGCCGTCCTCGCGCGCCCATTCGTCCCAGATGGTGCAGCCGCGCTCCTGCAGCCACTTCACGTTGCTGTCGCCGCGCAGGAACCACAGCAGCTCCACGATGATGGCCTTGGTGAAGACCTTCTTGGTGGTCACCAGCGGGAAGCCCTCGTTCAGGTCGAAGCGCATCTGATGCCCGAACACGCTGACCGTGCCCGTGCCCGTGCGGTCGGTCTTGGGCACGCCCGTGGTGAACACGTGGCGCATGAAGTCTTCGTACTGGGAGCGGACGGGGCGGGGAGAGGTCATGGCGGTGGCGCGAAGGGTTGCGCCGGCATTGTGCACCGGCGCGCGCCGGTGGCCTCAGCGTTGCGCCGATACCGGCAGCAGCAGCAGGGGCGAAGGCGCCGTGAGCGTGGCGTCGAACGGGTGTTCGGTGAGCGCGTAGAAGCGCTGAATGCGGCGCACGTAATCGCGCGTTTCCGCGAAGGGGGGAATGCCGCCGTGGCGGTCCACGGCGCCTTCGCCCGCGTTGTAGGCGGCCACGGCCAGCGGCACCTGGCCGCGGAAGTACGACAGCAGCCAGCGCAGGTAGGACATGCCGCCGCGGATGTTCTGCTCGGCGTCGAACGGCTGGCTCACCGCGAAGCGCGCCGCCGTTTCGGGGATGAGCTGCATCAACCCCTGCGCGTTCTTGTCGGACACGGCGTGCACGTTGAAGTTGGATTCGGCGCGGATGACCGCATAGACCAGCCCGGGTTCTAGCCCGAAGCGCGGCGCGAGCTTGTACACGATCTTCATGATGCGCTGCCGCTCGGCCGTGTCCACGTGAGCGCGGTAGGCGGTGGACATCGCCAGCTTGTCCTCGGCCAGGCGCTTCTCCTCAGCCTGCGCGGCAGCGATCCGCGCCTCGCGCTCCTCCGCCTCGCGCACGCAGTCGGGCTTGTCGGCGGGCACGCCCAGGCGCTTGAACATGGCCTCGGCCTTGTCGTCGCCCAGCAGCGCCGCGCGCGCGAACCAGTGGGCGGCCAGTGCGTCGCTGCGCGGCACGCCGCGGCCGTTGGCGTGGATCCAGCCCAGGTTGTACGCCGACACCGCGTCGCCTGCGAGCGCGGCCTGGCAGTACAGGCCCATGGCCGCCACCGTATCGCGGGGCACGCCCTCGCCATGCTCCAGGGCGATGGCGCGCTCGCGCCAGGTCTGGCGCTGGGCCACGTCGGCCGCCTGCGCCGCATTCGCGAGCAGGCCCAAGGCCAGCAAGGCGCAGTGCAGAGGCGTCAAGGGATTCATGGGGCGAGAATTCGGCCGGGATTGAGGCGGTTGTCGGGGTCAAGTGCCCGCTTGATGCGGCGCATCAGCGCGAGCGCGACCGGGTCCTTGAAGTGCGTGAGGTGTTCCGCCTTGAGGCTGCCCACGCCGTGCTCGGCGCTGATCGAGCCATCGTAGCGAGCCACGGTGTCGAACACCAGTTGGTTGACCCGCGTTTCCTCCATCTGGAGGAATTTTTTGGCATCTCCGCCGGCCGGTGCCTGGACGTTGTAATGAAGGTTGCCGTCGCCCAGGTGTCCGAAGTTGACCAGGCGCACGCCCGGGATCTCGCGCTGCAGCAAGGCGTCGGCCTCGTCGCAGAAGGCGGGGATGCGCGACACCGGGATGCTGATGTCGTGCTTGATGTTCAGGCCTTCCTGCGCCTGCGCGAGCGGGATGCTCTCGCGGATGTGCCACAGCGCGTGCGCTTGCGCGATGGACTCGGCCACCACCGCGTCGCTCACCAGGCCCTGCTCGATGGCGGCTTCCAGCAGGCCTTCGAACTGCGCGCGCGCGTGGTCTTCGCTTTCGCTGTCGCTGTTTTCCAGCAGAACGCAGTACGGGGACTCCTGCCACAGCGGCACACGCAGCTGCGGCATGTGCCGGTCCACCAGCGACAGCGCGAACTGCCCCATCACCTCGAAGCCGGTGAGCCCGGCGGCGAGGCGCCGCTGGGACAGCCCGAGCAGGTCCACCGCCGCCTGCAGCGTGGGCACGGCCGCCCAGGCCGTGAGCGTGGCGGCCGGCTGCGGGTAGAGCTTGAGCGTGGCCGCGGTGATGACGCCCAGGGTGCCCTCGCTGCCCACGAAGAGATCGCGCAGGTCGTAGCCGGTGTTGTCCTTGCGCAGGCCCGTCAGGCCGTTCCACACCTCGCCCTCGGGCGTCACCACTTCCAGGCCCAGGCACAGATCGCGCGCGTTGCCGTAGCGCAGCACCTGGGTGCCGCCCGCGTTGGTGGCCAGGTTGCCGCCGATGGTGCAACTGCCCTCGGCGGCCAGGCTCAGCGGGAACAGCAGGCCCTCGGCCTCGGCCACCTGCTGCACGGCCTGCAGCACGCAGCCGGCTTCCACCGTCATGGTCAGGTTGGCGCGGTCGATGGCGCGCACGGCGTTCAGGCGCTGCAGGCTCAGCACCACCTGCTGGCCGGAATCGTCGGGCACCGAGCCCACCACCAGACCGGTGTTGCCGCCCTGGGGCACCAGGCTCGCGCCGTGCGCGGCGCAGGCGCGCACCACGGCGGCCACCTCGGCGGTGCTGCCCGGGCGCGCCACGGCCAGGGATCGGCCGTGCGCGCGCTGGCGCCAGTCGCGCTCGTAGGCGGCCAGGTCGTGGGTGTCTCGGGTGAGCACGTGGGCGGCGCCCACGGCCTCGCGCAGAGCGCTCAGCAGGTCCTTGTTCATCGCTTGTCGGCCAGCGCGCGTTCGGCGGCCTCGTTGGCGGCGGCCACGTCGGCCGCCACGGCCTCGGGGCCGGCGGCGCGCAGGCGCAGGCGCACGTGCAGCGCGCAGGCCACGAACAGCAGCACGCACAGCAGGGTCTGCACGGCGGCCAGGGTGGTGGACAGGGCGCTTTCGCCGCTGGTGGCGCGCACCACGCCCTCGGTGAAGTACAGCCACACCAGCAGGCTCAGCCAGCGGTAGGTGTACATGCGGTTCTTGAGCAGGCCGGCCAGCGGCAGGGTCAGCGGCAGCACCTTCAGCGCCCACCAGGAGCCGCCCTCACGCAGTGGCGCCAGCCACAGTTCCCAGGCCAGGCCCAGCACGATCAGGCCGACGAGACAGGCCACCGCGAGGCGGCGGGTGAGGGCCACGCGCGCGGCCGTGGCGGAAGCTGGGGAAGACATGGCGGCCCGACGAAAAAGGAGGCTGGCATGATACCGGGATGACCCTGTCCGAGCGGCTCGACACCCTGCGCGAACTGGCGCGCGACGCCTGGCACGCCGCGCTGCGTTTTCCGTGGCGCAACACCGCCATCACCCTGCGCGAGCGCTTCCGCGAGGACCGCCTCGGCATCACCGCCAGCAGCCTCACCTTCACCACCACCATCTCGCTGGTGCCGCTGTTCACCGTGGCCCTGGCCATCTTCAGCGCCTTTCCCATGTTCGAGCGGCTGCAGCGCACCCTGCAACGCAACCTGGTCGAAAGCCTGGTGCCCGAGAGCATCGCGCGCCCGGTGCTGATGTACCTCAACCAGTTCGTGGCCAAGGCCACGCAGATGGGCTGGGCCGGCGCGCTGGCGCTGCTGGTCACGGCCTTCGCGCTCATCCTCACCATCGACCGCAAGCTCAACGACATCTGGCGCGTGCGCCAGCCGCGCCCGGTGACACAGCGCATCCTGGTGTACTGGGCGGTGCTCACGCTGGGGCCGCTGCTGCTGACGGCCAGCACGGCGGCCACCACCTACGCCGTGGGCAGCGCGCGCAGCGTGGCGGCGCTGCCGGCACCCCTGGGTTTCCTGTTCGATTCGCTGCAACTGATGGTGGTGGTGGGTGGTCTGGCGGCGCTGTACCGCTACGTGCCCAACACCCGCGTGCGCTGGAGCCACGCGCTGGTGGGCGGCTTCTTCGCCGCCGTGGCGCTGGAGCTGGCCAAGGAACTGCTGGCCTGGTACCTCAAGCAGGTGCCCACCTTCTCCGTGCTGTACGGCACCTTCGCCACGGCGCCCATCCTGCTGGTCTGGATCTACCTGGCCTGGGTGATCGTGCTGCTGGGCGCGGTGATCGCGGCCTACCTGCCCAGCCTGCTCAAGGGCGTGGCGCGGCGGGGCGATTCACCGGGCTGGAGCTTTCAGCTGGCGCTGGAGGTGCTGGCGCAGCTCAGCGCCGCGCGCGCCGATGCGCCGCGCGGACAAAGCCTGGAGGCCTTGGCCGCCTCGCTGCGCGTGGAGGCGCTGCAACTGGAAGAGCCGGTGGCGGCGCTGGTCGCGCTCGACTGGCTGGGGCGGCTGGACGAGGAGGGCGAGCGCTACGTGCTGCTCATCGACCCCGAGCGCACGGCGCTGGGGCCTTTGATGGAGCGCCTGCTGCTGGCGCGCCAGGGCCCCACGGCGCGGCTGTGGGACCAGAGCCGCTGGGCCGGGATGACGGTGGCGGAGGCCTTGCCGGAGCCGATGATGCTGCGCTGAACGCGCTTACCGAGCGGGTGGCGGCAGCCGCGTGGCCGCCTTCACGCCACCGGCGGTGAGTTCGGCCAGGATCTCGCGGAACAGGGCCTCGCGCTGGCCGGTTGAGGGGTGCCGGTCCACGGGGCGCTCCACGATGGCGGCGACCTCGGCCAGGTTGTTGGTGTTCAGGTGCGACTGTTCGGCCTGCTCCGCAGACAGGGCCGGTGGCAGGCTGGCCAGGAAATCGCGCACCGCGCTGAACAGGCGGGCGTCGTCGTTGAGCATGCGCTGCGTGAGCCGCACCGCGCAGGCGTCGGACTGCAGCTCCTGATGCACCTTGTGGCGTTCGAACTGCAGCTTGCCGCTCACGATCAGCTTGAGCACCTCGGTGGAGCCCTGGGCGATGTTGGTGAGCTGGTTGAGCAGTTCGCTCACCCCCATGGTGAGCGAGAGGGTGTCGACGATCCGTGCCTGCAAGGCGCGGGTCTCATGGCGCTGCAGGATGTGCGCGACCTCATGCGAAGTGGCCAGGTGCGCCATGTTGAACTTGCGTGAGTCCTTCAGCAGGTTGCTGTCGATGAAGATGAGGCCACCTGGCAGCGCAAGGGCATTGCCGTCGTTGGAGGCGCGCACGAACACCTGGAACTTGTAGGGGTGGGCTTCGCCGATCGCGTCGACGGCGCGCGCCAGCAGGCCATCGGCGATGGCGTAGAGCTTCGGGTCGTCGGCGCGTTCGATCAGCACGCCGCTGTCGCGCATCACGCCCAGGTAGTGCTCTCCATAGGCCACTTCCAGCGGCATGGGCAGCCAGTTCATGCGCACCGCGGCCGTGCGCACGGCCTCCGGTACCTTGTGCTTCGACGCACTCTGACCCTGCAAGCTGCCGAACAGCCCTTTGACGCCCTCGGTGAAGCCCACGCGCGTGAGCTCGAGGAAGTTGCTGCTGAGTTCGAAGGGGGCCACCAGGCTGGTGCATTTGCCATCGCCGTCAATGGACGACAGCGCGATGGTCTTGCGGCCCACCTGGATGCGGTCGGTGGGCTTGGCCTGGCCGATAGCGCCAGCGGTGGCCAGCAGCGAGAGACAGGCGATCAGGAGCAGGACGAGGCGTTTCATTGGACCCCCGCGAGTTGTCTGGCCTGGGCGATGCGCGCGTCGCGCGCGGTGTAGGCGCCGTGCTGGTGGAAGAGGGCGGCCTCCAGCATGGCGCGCTCGGTCGTCTGCGGCTGGGCCGCGAGCGCGTCGAGTTCGCGCGCGGCGTCGGCGTTCTGTCTCAGTTGCACGATCTCCGCAGTGACTTGCGCCGTCTCGGGCCCGGTGCCGGTCTTGAGCGGCGAGCCCGCCGTGAATTTGGCGCTGGTGGCCATGCGCAGCACCGCGGCCATCGAGCGGCAGCGGTCGCTCGCCAGTCCCTTGATGCCCATGCTCTCCACCAGGGCCTTCAACAGGGGCATGCCCTCCTTGCTGGCGTTGATGGCCTTGGCGGGATCACAGGCGGGCTGGGCCTGGGCCAGGGCCTGGGGCGAGCACAGGGCGAGGGCGAGGGCGAGCAGGGGCGATGGGCAGCGCGGCATCACAGGCTCCTGGGTCAGTGCATGAAGATGTGGACCACGGCGTAGGCCACCACGCCGATGTAGATGAGCTTGGGCACCAGGTACAGGCCCAGGTGCACCAGCGTGCCGGCGTCGTCTGCCACGCCATTGCCCAGGTTCCGGAGCGCCTTGACCAGCGAGTCCTTGGGCGGCTGGCTGCCGTGCGAGGCAACCGCGACGCTGGTGGTGACGAAGCCATCGATGAACATGCCGATCAATACCGGCACGGGCGACACCCAGATGGCCACCCGGCTGAAGAACTCGGCCGCCACCCACAGGCCGACCACCGTGAGCAGCAGCATGGCCACCAGCAGCAACAGCAGGGCTATCCAGGAGCTGTGCGACTGCAGCAGCATGCCGCCGATCTCGGCGCCTGCGCCGCTGCGTGCGTCGAACCAGGCTTGCCAGCACCGGTGCGCGACCCAGCCAAACGACAGACCAAACAGGATGTCCACCAGGAAGCTCAGCAGCGAGCTCTTGGTCACGGGGCGGTCCGTCGCGGCCATGGCGTGCACTTCCGCGCCGGCGCGCACGCCCAGGGGAGTGACGAAACGGTCGCTCGCGTCGTACTCGCCCCCGAACACCACGACCTTGGCCAGGGGCCGCGTGTCCGACGCCGGATCCGGCAAGGCCTGGCAGTCGTCGCGCTCCGCGGGCCCATGTCGGGGTCCCTGGCACCAGCGCCACAGCGTGAGCTGGGACAGGGCGCGGTGGAACGGCGCAAAGCTGGCTTCGGCCGACGGGCAGTAGGCGGGCAGCCGGGGCGGCTTCCACAGGGCCTTGAACCATGCCACGAAGCCCGTTGGCCGGGCGCATCCGGTGAGCGGTTCGCGACTCAGGTCGGCGCCGATGCTGTCGAGCTGGGCGTGCAGCGTGTCGGGCGTGAGCAGGGCGCGCAGCAGCGCCTCGTCGGCAAGGAGGGACTTGCACAGCGATGTCGATCCGGAGCGGCCAGCGGGCACGGCCTGCGGTGGCGTCACCTCTTCCACGGCCGATCGCAGGTGCAAGGCCAGGCTGTGTCCGTCGTGGGCCATGGTGCTCGTGACGATGCCCAGCGTGGGCTGCAGGCGTGCGTCGGTGAAGGTCAGCCCCGCTTCGCACATCGTCTTCACCCACTGCGCCTTGGCCTCGCGCAAGGCGGGATCCCAGGCCGGAAACGGCAGGATCAGCCGCCAGATCGCCTTGTCCGCGCGCTGTTCCAGGAATCGGGAGAGCTGATCCTGGGCCGCTTTCTCCGCTGCGCTTTTCAGGCTGAGCGCGGTCGGCGAGACGTCGATGTCCAGTGCCAGCAGACGGGTCTCGGGATCGAGCCGATTCAACAGGGCTTGCAAGTCCTTCAGCAGGACGTCACGGGGCAGCGGGCGCAGACCCGAGTAGTCGAGTTCATGGCGTTCCCGGCTGATCAACACCGTGCTCAGCCTGGGCGGCTGGCTGGTGTCCACGGGCTGCGTCAGGTGCAGCGCAAGGTTGAAGCCCGCCAGCGTGGGCTCCTCCAGTGGCGTGATCAGGAGCTGGGCGAACGGCAGGTGCAGCAGGCTGGCCATGAACGCCGATACCAGCAGCAGGTGCAGCCACAGCGGGGTGTGGGCCGCATGCGCCGCTTCCTCCACGTCCTCCTCGCCGTCGTGCGGCGCCCAATCGTCCACCCTCGCCTCCCGGGCCCGTGCAGGGCCGTTGCCAGTGGGGCGGCCGTGTGATCACTCGTTGAAAGGTATCGGGCAACGGCCGGTATCGGCCCGAGATTGCAACATTCAGTTACTGTTCGTCAACGGCGAACGGGGGTATTTCCGCCGATCGGTTGCCAACAGGTCCGATCGCACCGCACGTGCGCCGAAGTGGTGCGCCGGGGTTCACCCCACCACGAACGGCGCCGCCAGAAACCCCCGAAAGCGCGCCCGGCCGCCCCGCGTGGGCGCGGCCGTGAGCCGGTAGCCCGGAAAGCGCCGCAGGAAGCGGCCGATGGCGATGCGCCCTTCCAGCCGCGCCAGGCTCAGCCCCGCGCACTGGTGGATGCCGAAGCCGAAGGCCAGGTGCTTGTTCGGTTCGCGCGCGATGTCCAGCGTTTCGGGATCGGCGAACTGCGCCGGGTCGCGGTTGGCCGCGCCGATGCACAGCGTGACCAGCGTGCCCGCCGGCAGGTCCACGCCGCCGATGCTCACGTCCTTCACCGCGCGGCGATTGCCGAGCTGGTTGGACGACTCATAGCGCAGGAACTCGTCCACCGCGCGGTCCAGCACGCTCACCTCGTCTTCGCCGCCCATGCGCTGCAGCAGTTGCTGGCGCACGGCGGGGTGCTCCTGCAGTGCCACCAGCGCGTTGCCGATGAGGTTGGTGGTGGTCTCGTGTCCCGCATTGAGCAGGAAGATGCAGTTCTGCAGCAGTTCCACCTCGCTCAGTTGCTCGCCGTCGGCCTCGCCCTGGATCAGGCGCGTGAGCACGTCGCGCTCCGGGTCGCCAGGCGCCTGGCGGCGCGCCGCCACCAGGGTGCGCAGGTAGTCGCACATTTCCGTCACGGCGCGGTGGCCGCGTTCGGCCTGCGCGGGGGTGATGGTGGGCTCCAGCGCGCCCAGGATGGCCAGTGACCAGTCGCGCAGCGGGCCCCGCTCGGCGTGCGGCACGCCCAGCAGGTTGCCGATGATCTCCACGGGAATGGCGGCGGCGAAGTCCTCGATCAGGTCGCCGCCCTCGTGCGCGGCGATGCCGTCGAGCAGGCGGTCCACCAGCTCCACCAGGCCGGCCTCCATGTCGGCGATGGCGCGGCGCGTGAGCGCACCCATGATCAGGCGGCGCACGCGCGTGTGCAGCGGCGGGTCGTTGAACACCAGGCTGGTGGTGTGGTGCTCGAACAGCGGCGTGCCCGCGCCGTACTTGGGCGCGAACTCCACGTGCTTGTCGGAACTGAACGAGGCCGCGTCGCGGTACACGGCGGCCAGGTCGGCCCAGCGCGTGAGGAACACCGAGCCGTCGGGCATGCGGCGCACCGGGTCGTTCTCGCGCAGCGCGCGGTAGACGGGGTAGGGGTTGGTGAAGAAGTCGGGCGGCAGGGCGCGCAGGTCGAAGGCCTGCGCGATGGCCTGGGCGCGGTCGGCCGCCAGGGGCGGGGTGATGTCGTCGGCGGTGATCGTCATGCTTGGAGGAAGTCGCGGATCGCGAACAGCGTCGCATCCGGGGTTTCGGTCATCTGGTGGTGGCCGACGGGCAGCGTCTCCACCTTGAAGGTCTTGCTCGCGCCCTTCGCGGTGTCGATGAGGGTCTTCGCGGCCTTGGCCTGCGTCATCTGGTCCTGCGCGCCCAGCACGAACAGCACGGGGCAGGTGAGGGCTTTCATCGCGGCCTCGCCGTTGGCGTAGGTGTCGCAGGCCACGAAGCCGCGGTGGAACACATTGGCCTTCGCGTTGCTTCGCAGCACGCGCCGGCCCAGCGCCAGGCTCGTGCCATACACCCAGGTGCCCGGCCCCAGCGAGGAGGGCGGCGCGGCCAGGGTGCTGCGGCTGAACACGTTGATCATCTTCAGCGCCTTCTCGGGCTCGTTCAGCGAGGCCTCGATCAGCGCGGGCGAGACCTTCATCGGGTAGGCCGTGCCCACCAGCACCGCGTGCGTGATGCGCTCCTTGAGGCGGCCCGCCGTCTCCAGCGCGATCAGCGAGCCCCAGCTGTGGCCCACCAGCGCGACGCGTTGCACACCGGCCGCGTCCAGCAGCGCGGCGATGAAGTCGGCCGCCTGCTCCACCGATGCCGGCGCCTCGCCCTGGCTGCGCGCGTGGCCTGGCAGGTCCACGGCGAGCACGTTGAAGCCGTGGTTGGCCAGGTAGCGGCTTTGCAGGGCCCAGACGCTGTGGTCATTGACCACGCCGTGGATGAAGACCACGGTGGGTTTGGCGGGGTCGAAGGCTTTGCCGCCGGTGTAGCAGTACGTCTTGGCGCCTTTGACTTGAAGCTCCATCTCAGGCCCCCGCTTTCTCGGCGGCCTTCAGCGCGCGCTTGAGGTCGTCGATCAGGTCGTCCGCGTCTTCCAGCCCGATGGAGAGGCGAATGGTGCCCGGCCCGATGCCCGCGCCCGCCAGCGCCTCGTCGCTCATGCGGAAGTGCGTGGTGCTGGCCGGGTGGATCACGAGCGAGCGGCAATCCCCCACGTTGGCCAGGTGGCTGAAGAGCTTGAGCGCCTCGATGAAAGCACGGCCCTGGGCGCGTGAGCCCTTGATGTCGAAGCTGAACACCGAGCCCGCGCCGCGCGCGCCGAAGCGCAGCAGCTTGCCGGCCAGCGCGTGGCTGGGGTGCGATTCGATGAGCGGGTGGCCCACGCGGCCCACCAGCGGGTGGCTGGCGAGGAAGCTCACCACCTTCTCGGTGTTGGCCATGTGCCGGTCCATGCGCAGCGACAGCGTCTCGATACCCTGCAGGATCAGCCAGGCGCTGTGCGGGCTCATGCAGGCGCCGAAGTCGCGCAGGCCCTCGCGGCGCGCGCGCAGCAGGAAGGCGCCCACCGTGGACTCCTCGGTGAACACCATGTTGTGAAAGCCTTCGTAGGGCGCGCTGAACTCGGGGAAGTGGCCGGCGGCGTCCCAGTCGAAACTGCCGCCATCGATCAACACCCCGCCGATGACCGTGCCGTGGCCACTGAGGAACTTGGTGGCCGAGTGGTAGACCAGGTCGGCGCCCAGCTCCAGGGGTTTGACCAGGTAAGGCGTTGTCAGGGTTGAATCCACCAGCAACGGCACCCGGGCCTCGTGCGCGATCTGCGCCACGGTGGGCATGTCCAGCACGTCCAGGCCCGGGTTGCCCACGGTCTCGCCGAACAGCAGGCGCGTGTTGGGGCGGATGGCCGCGCGCCAGCCGTCGATGTCGCCGGGCTTGACGAAGGTGGTCTCGATGCCGAAGCGGCGCATGGTGTAGTGCAGCAGGTTCTGGCTGCCGCCGTACAGGGCCGTGCTGGCCACGATGTGCGAGCCCGCCCCCATGAGCGTGGCCACCGCCAGGTGCAGCGCCGCCTGGCCGCTGGCGGTGGCGATGGCGCCGATGCCGCCTTCCAGCGCGGCCATGCGCTGCTCGAACACCGCGTTGGTGGGGTTGCTGATGCGGCTGTAGACGTGGCCGGCGCGCTCCAGGTTGAAGAGCGCGGCGGCGTGCTCGCTCGATTCGAAGACGAACGAGGTGGTGAGGTGGATGGGCACGGCTCGCGCGCCGGTGGCGGGGTCGGGCGCGGCGCCCGCGTGCAGCGCGAGCGTGTCGAAGCCGGGGTCGGCGTGGCCTGCCATGGGATCGGTCTCCTCTGTGTTTCTCGGGGGATTGTGGGCTATATTGGTCCCCCCGCCGCTCGCGCGGGCGACACATCCCGAGGAGACCATCATGAAAGTCAGCGACATCCTGCGCGTCAAGGGCGGCACGCTTTACACCGTCTCCCCCGACGAGCGACTCGAGGTGGCGGTGCAGACCATGGCGCAGTACGACATCGGCTCGCTGGCCGTGATGGAGCACGGCGAGCTGGTGGGCATGCTGACCTTTCGCGAGCTCATCGAAACCCTGGCCACCAACAACGGCCAGCTCGGCGGGCGCATCGTGCGCACGGTGATGGACGACCACCCCATGACCTGCACACCCGAGACCGAGCTCGAACAGGTGCGGCCCATGATGCTGGAGCGGCACACGCGCTACATGCCGGTGATGGACGCCCGCATGCTCATGGGCGTGATCAGCTTCTACGACGTGGCCAAGGCCGTGGTGGACAGCCAGAACTTCGAAAACAAGATGCTCAAGGCCTACATCCGCGACTGGCCCGAGGAAGAGACGCCGGCGGACCCGCCGCCGCAGCTCAAAGTCGCTCGCTGAGCGCAAAGCACACCAGCCCAGGGACACCACGGAACCGGCTTCGCCGGGCCGTCGGTGTCGCCCCCCTCGTGAGGGGGGACGCGCGCAGCGCGGCGGGGGGTTACCCCAAGCTCATGTGGATGTGTTCCCGCACGCGCGGGTAGATCTGTGAGTTCCAGCGCCGCCCGCTGAACACCCCGTAGTGCCCCACACCCGTCTGGATGTGGTGCGTCTTGCGGTAGGGCCGGATGCCGGTGCACAGGTCCTGCGCCGCCACCGTCTGGCCGATGGAGCAGATGTCGTCGCGCTCCCCTTCCACCGTCATCAGCGCCGTGCGGCGAATCGCCCCGGGGTTCACGCGCCGCCCGCGCCACGTCAGCTCCCCGCGCGCCAGGTCGAAGGTCTGGAACACCTTCTCCACCGTCTCCAGGTAGAACTCGGCCGGCAGGTCGTTCACGGCCAGGTACTCCTCGTAGAAGTCCTGAATGGTGCGGGCCTCGTCCACCCGGCCTTCCACCAGGTGCTCCGCCATGGTGCGGAAGGACTGCTGGTGCCGCTCCGGGTTCATGCTCATGAAGGCCGTGAGCTGCACGAAGCCCGGGTACACGCGGCGCATGTGCCCCGCGTGCGGCAGCGGCACGTGGCTGATGAGGTTCTTGGCGAACCACCCGATGGGCTTGCTGGTGGCCAGGCGGTTCACCTCGGTGGGGTTGACGCGGCAGTCCACCGGCCCGGCCATGAGCGTGAGGCTGGCGGGCGTGGCGGGGTGTTCGTCCTCGGCCATGAGCGCGGTGGCCGCCAGTGCGGCCACGCAGGGCTGGCAGACGGCGATGACGTGGTGGCCCGGGCCGATGGCGGCGGAGAACCGCATCATGTAGTCGATGTAATCGTCCAGCCCGAAGGCGCCGTGGCGCAGGTGCACGTCGCGCGCGTTGTGCCAGTCGGTGATGTAGACGTCGTGGTCCTGCAGCAGGGTGCGCGCGGTCTCGCGCAGCAGGGTGGCGAAGTGGCCCGACAGCGGCGCCACCAGCAGCACCGGCGGGCCCGGCTCGGCCGTGCGCTTGGCGAAGTGGAGCAGGCTGCCGAAGGGCAGGGTGAGCTCGACCTTTTCGTCCACCGCCACGGGTTCGCCGTTCACCAGCACCTCGCCGATGCCGTAGGGCGGGCGGCTGTGGGTGAGGCGCAGGCGCGAGACGAGGTCGCAGGCGGCGGCGATCTGGCGCAGCCAGGTGCGTTCGGTGCGGGGCACCCAGAGCGCCGAGGCCAGGGACTGGGCGGCCAGCCGCCAGGGGGAGAGCAGGTCGGACTGGGACTGATAGGCCTGGTACAGCATGGGCGTCGTGCCTCTCGTGGAGGGGTGCGCGGCGTGCAGGCAAGACCCGGGCCAGCCGCGCGGTGCACCGGCGCGGTGCCTGGGTGTTTTCATCAGATGGCACAGGCTTTGCTGAGTGCGTGGGCACTCACCGGAGACGCCCCATGGCCAGCACCGCGGAACTCACCATCAGCAGCAAGAACTACGGCGCCTGGGCGCTGCGCGGCTGGCTCATGTGCAAGCTGGCGGGGCTGA
>NZ_DATIGV010000006.1:0-1843 GCF_035481345.1 Hydrogenophaga sp.
TCGTGCAGCGCGGCAGCGTGGGCATCTTCGGCTCCGGCCTGGACACCCGAGGCGCGGACTACACCGCCATCTTCGCGCGCGCCACCGAGGTCAACGCCGGGTTGTGGGCCAACTACCTGAAGCTCGTGAACGGCGCCAACATGGTGGACGCCGCTACGCAGCAGCCCACGGGCGCGGCCGCCCCCCTTGGCGAGCCCCCGCGCTTCCTGCTCGATGTCGCTCACCTGGGCGGCATGTACGCCAATCACATCTTCCTCGTCGGCACGGAGAAGGGCCTGGGGGTGAACAACGAGGGGGTGCTCTCCAGCGCAGCGAGCAATCTCGAACTGCACGCCGACGGGCGCCTCGTCAACAAGGGCGCTCTCATCGCTGGCGGGAACCTGAACGTGAAGGTGCAGGCGCTGCACAACGGCGGTCGCCTCTACGGCGACCAAGTCGCCATCGCCGCCGAGCAGGTGGTCAACGAAGAGAACGCCGTCATCGCCGCGCGGGGCGATCTGTCCATCCAGGCGGCGGACACCCTCGTCAACCAGCGCGGCGCGCTCATCCTCAGCGCCGGCGACATGGCCCTCTCGGCCGACCGGGTGGAGAACCGCTCCGCGCGCATCGAAGCCCTGGGCGATCTGGCCATCGACGCCCGGGTGCTCATCAACGCCAACGATCACCTGCAGACCGAGGTCATCACGGACGGCGGCGGCACCACCACCCGCACCCTGTACTTCACCGCCACGGGCGAGGTCGATGCGAGCGAGGTCGCCTGGATGGCCGTCAAACCAACGGGCCTGCTGTCCAGAGACGGGGAGTGGAGCGAGTACACCGCCCACGGCCGCTCCTGGTTGTTCACACAGGCCAGCGCGCAGGCCTTGGCGGCATCCGACCCCGTCTTTGCCGACCCGCGCCTGGCCATCTGGTACCACGGCCCCGAGCCGTATGTGGCCGCCGGCATGGTGCAAGAGGGCAGTGGCGACAGTCAGACCGAGGTCTGGGCCGAGGCGCAGTTCGCCTACACCCGAGACGACCCGATCTGGGCCGCCCTGGGCATCGCCCCACCCGCGGGTGAGCCGCCCGGCCCCATGCCGCGCCCCATCAGCGCCGACAGCGAGATCAGCGGCGACACGCCCCAGTACCGCGAAGCCCTGGAGCAATGGCAGGCGCAGGCCGCGCCCTGGGTGGCCCTGGGCCAGAAGCTCACGGTGCTTCGAGGGGCCATCAACGCCGAGCTGCTGCCCTTCGACATCTACCAGCGCGTCACCGAGACCCAGCCCGCGCTCAAGACCCGACACAGCGAGCCCGGCCAGATCCTCGCCGGCGGCAACGCCCGCCTGAACATCCGCGAGCAGTTCACCAACCAGGACAGCGAAATCATCGCCGGGGGCGTGCTGAGCGCGCTGGGCGTGGCCGCGAACAACCAGGCCACGCAGGTGCCGGCCGAGGTGATCCGCACGGGCACGGCCTACACCTGGGGGGTCATCGGGAAGAGTTGTGCCCCCATCCTCGGCTGCGACCCCAAATACGGCTGGATTGAATCGGCCGTCGAGCAGCGCATCCCCACCACCTTGCAGGTGACGGAGCTGCGCCACGAGCAGCACGCCAGCGACGCGCCCAGCGCGCCCTCGGTGAACCTGGGCTCAGCGCTGTTCCAGCCAGCGGCGGACCCAACGGCCACCTACCTCGTCGAGACCGACCCACGCTTCACGGACCCGCGCCAGTGGCTCGCCTCGGACTACCAGCTCGCCGCACTCAACATCGACCCGGCCAGCGTGCACAAGCGCCTGGGCGACGGCTTCCTCGAACAGCGCCTCATGCGCGAGCAGATCGCCCAGCTCACCGGCCAGCGCTTCCT
>NZ_DATIGV010000007.1:0-20265 GCF_035481345.1 Hydrogenophaga sp.
CTCGCGGGCCACGGTGACGAAGGTCTTGAGCTCGGGAATCATGCACAAAGGATACTGGTGCTCGGCCCAAAAAAGGATTGATTTTCTTTTGGCTCGGCAGGGCCTAGCATCGCGGCTTTCTCCTTCCACCCACGAGCACCGCCCGGAGCACACCATGAGCACCGACACCATCGCCCCCGCGCCCGTGATGCGCGCGCCCGCCACCAATCCCGCGCCCATGTCGCCCTTCCACCTGGCCTTCCCGGTGCACGACCTGGACGCCGCGCGCCGCTTCTACGGCGAGACCCTGGGCTGCCCCGAGGGCCGCAGCTCGCCCGAGTGGATCGACTTCAATTTCTACGGCCACCAGATCGTCGCGCACCTCGCGCCCGAGGCCTGCGGCGGCGCGGCCGTCAACGCGGTGGATGGCCACGGCGTGCCCGTGCGCCACTTCGGCATCGTGCTGCCCCTGGCCGACTGGGAGGCCATGGCCGAGCGACTCAAGGCCCTGGGCACGACGTTCGTGATCGAGCCCTACATCCGCTTCAAGGGCCAGCCCGGCGAGCAGGCCACCATGTTCTTCCTCGATCCCTCGGGCAACGCCATCGAGGTCAAGGCCTTCGGGGACATCAACAAGCTGTTCGCGAAGTGAGCGCCGCGCTGCCCTGAGCGCAGGGGAACCCCCGCGGACGGGTGGGGTACTGATCCGGCCCACGGACTTTTCCGTGGGCTTGCTTTTTTCGCCGCCATGATCAGAAAACGCTCTTTCACATCCGAACTTCCCCCTGCGCAGCGACGGAACCATCGCCTGCAGCCGACGGACGACACCCAGCCACCGCGCAACGCGGCCGAAGCCGGCCAGCGCGCCATCGCTTGCCTGAACAAAGAGGATCTGCAAGGCTTTTGCGCTTTGCTGGAGCAGATGGCCGAGCAAGGCATCACGACCCTCGACCTCAGCCATCGACCCGACCGCCCCGGCGTATCCCGGCAGGCGCCCCTCCTCAGCAAGGAAGCGGTGGAGTGTCTGGCGGTGGCCTTCGAACGCAACGCCTGGCCGGACATCCACGCGCTCGATCTCGCGGGCGCGCGCGTCGGAACGATTGAGCCTTTGCTCAAGACGCTGCAGGACAAGCACGGCAACCACCTGCAGGACCTGGACTTCTCCGGCACCCGGATCGTCAAGGACGGCAAGCCCTACCCTCTGCAGCCCAGGCACTTCCAGCGCATCGCACAGATAGTCGCCGACGCTCCTCATATACGCCGGCTGGCCCTGAACCAGCAGCCCTTGCTCAAAGGCCAGCGCGCGGGCGCCGCGAGGCGCCTGGACGCGTCAATGGCGCATCTGCAGCGATACATGCCCGATCCATCCGACACGGACGTGGCCAGCTCCCTGCCCGAACTGGTGGCTGGGGTTTGCGTGTCCGCGACGAAGGGCCGTTTGAAGCAGCTGGAATTGCGGCAGTGCAACCTCTCCGATGCCGATCTGGACACGCTGTTTGCCACCATCGATCCTTCGAAGTCCTTGCCCGTCGACAGCGAGCTGCTTAGGCTGCGCAAGCAATTGAAGGTGCTCGATGTGCGCGGCAACCCCATGGAGAGCTATGGAAATCGCCTGGTGCAACTGGGCCAAGTGCTGCATCCCGATGGGGAGTTGCAGATGCTGTACCTGCCGAGCCACCTCCAGAAGGCGTACGACTCGCTCTATGAAGGGGACCTCACGGAGTTTCACGCACGCTTGTCGGCGTCCAGCCTGCAGGTGCTGGAGCCGCTGTCGTCGAAGTGTCAGGGTGTGAAGTCGGTCTTGGCCCCCCATCGCACGGGGTATGACGTGTGGGCGGAGCCCATCGAACCACCGCCCCTGGATCTGGGCACACTCGAGCTTGTCGATCCGTTGATTTGCGTATGAATCCCTTCCAGCCCGTCCGCCTCGAACACGCCAGCCGCCTCATCAACCACGGCCCCACCGTGCTGGTGACCAGCGCACACGGCGGGCGGCGCAACGTCATGGCGGCGGCCTGGTCCATGCCCGTGGAGTTCACGCCGCCGCGCATCGCGGTGGTGATCGACAAGACCACCTTCACGCGCGAACTCGTCAGCGCCAGCGGGGGCTTCGGCCTGTGCCTGCCCGGCCTGGCGCTGGCCGACCTGACCTACAGCGTGGGCCAGCACAGCGGCCGCGGGGGCGATAAGTTCGCGCGCTACGGCGTCGAGGCCATCACCGGCCCGGTGCTCGGCATGCCCCTCATCGAGCGGGGCTGCGCGGCCTGGCTCGAATGCCGCCTGATCCCCGAGCGCCACACCGAAGACGCCTACGACACCTGCTTCGCCGAGGTGGTGGCCGCCGCGGCCGATCCGCGCATCTTCGCCAACGGGCATTGGCTGTTTGACGAAGACAACGCCGAGCTGCAGACCATCCACCACCTGGGCGCGGGCCTCTTCGTGCGCTCGGCTGGCGCCATGCAGGCCCGGGCGCTCTAGCCCCCCGAACCCCGTTTCGCGCCGCGCGTCCCTGCACGCGGCGCTTGCATTCATCCGGCAATGCAAGTAAATTTGCGTCGTCGATTGGCTTGCAAATATCAAGTGCATTGACTTGGTGCATCGAGAACCCCAATTTGATGCGCGTTCCACCCCTCACGAGGATCACCGCATGAACACCCTTCGCCGAGTTCTGTTGGCGGCCGCCGCCCTGTGCGTCGCCCTGGGCAGCAGCACCGCCTTCGCGCAGTCCCAGACCCTCGTGGTCGCCACCGATACCGCCTTCGTGCCCTTCGAGTTCAAGGAGGGTGACAAGTACGTGGGCTTCGACATCGACCTGTGGGACGCCATCGCCAGGGAGCTGGGCCTGAGCTACCGCCTGCAGCCCATGGACTTCAACGGCATCCTGCCCGCGCTGCAGACCAAGAACGTGGACGTGGCGCTCGCCGGCATCACCATCAAGGACGAGCGCAAGAAGGTCATCGACTTCTCCGACGGCTACTACGACAGCGGCTTCATGCTGCTCGTGCCGGCCAACAGCAAGATCAACGGCGCGGCCGACCTCAAGGGCAAGCAGCTCGCCATCAAGACCGGTACCTCGGCCGCCGATTACGCCAAGGCCAACTTCCAGGGCACCGAGTTGCGCCAGTTTCCCAACATCGACAACGCCTACCTCGAGCTCATGACCGGCCGCGTGGACGCGGCCATGCACGACACGCCCAATGTCCTGTACTTCGCCAATACGGCGGGCAAGGGCAAGGTGAAGGTGGTGGGTACGCAGATGATGGCGCACCAGTACGGCATCGGCTTCCCCAAGGGCAGCGCGCTGGTGCCCAAGGTGAACACGGCACTGGCCAAGATCAAGGCCGACGGCCGCTACAACGCCATCTACAAGAAGTGGTTCGGCACCGAGCCGCCCAAGCCCTGAGCGAGCCGAACGCGCGAACCCCGCCATGGATTTCGACGTCTCGGTCATCGTCAAGGCCATTCCCGCGTTGCTGCAGGGCGCCAAGCTCACGGTGCTCATCACCGTGCTGGGCCTGCTGGGCGGCACGGTGGTGGGGCTGGTCTTCGGCCTCATGCGGGCCTACGGCAACCGCCTGCTCGACACCCTGGGTTTCCTCTACATCGAGCTGGTGCGCGGCACGCCCATCGTGGTGCAGGTGATGTTCATCTACTTCGCCCTGCCCGTCATCGCCGACATTCGCGTGGACCCGCTGACGGCGGCCATCGTCTCCATCGTCGTCAACTCGGGCGCCTACATCGCCGAGATCGTGCGCGGTGCCTTCCTCTCGGTGCCCAAGGGTCTGCGCGAGGCGGGCCTGGCGCTGGGCATGCCGCTGTGGCGCGTGCTGGCCTTCGTCATCGGCCCGGTGGCCTTTCGGCGCATGACGCCGCCGCTGGGCAACCAGTTCATCGTCAGCTTGAAAGACACCTCGCTGTTCATCGTCATCGGCGTGGGCGAGCTCACGCGCCAGGGCCAGGAAATCATGGCCGCCAACTTCCGCGCGGTGGAAATCTGGAGCGCGGTGGCGGTGATCTATCTCTGTCTGATCGGCGCGCTCACCTTCGCTTTGCGCACGGTGGAGAAACGGATGCGCATCCTATGAACATGGTCGAGTTCCGGAAGGTCAGCAAGCGCTTCGGGCAGACCGTGGTGCTCGACGGCGTCGACCTCAGCATCGGCACCGGCGAGGTGGTGGTGCTCATCGGGCCCTCTGGCTCGGGCAAGTCCACGCTGCTGCGTTGCATCAACGCGCTGGAGACCATCGACGGCGGCGACCTCGTCGTCGACGGCCGCAGCGTACGCGGCGGCGCGTCCACCGTGCGCGAGATCCGGCAGGAGGCGGGCATGGTGTTCCAGCAGTTCAACCTGTTCCCGCAGATGACGGCGCTGCAGAACGTGGCCTTTGGCCCGCGCCAGGTGCGCGGCACGCCGCGCGCGCAGGCCGAGCAGGAAGCGCGGGCGCTGCTGAAAAAGGTGGGCCTGGCCGAGCGCGCACACCACTTCCCCAGCGAGCTCTCGGGCGGCCAGCAGCAGCGCGTGGCCATCGCGCGCGCCCTGGCCGTGAAACCCAAGCTCATGCTCTTCGACGAGCCCACCTCCGCGCTCGATCCCGAGCTGCGCCAGGAGGTGCTGCGCGTGATGCAGGCGCTGGCTGAAGAAGGCATGACCATGATCGTGGTCACGCACGAGATCGCCTTCGCCCGCAAGGTCGGCACGCGGCTCATCTTCATGGAGCACGGGCACATCGCGGTGGACGGCCCGCCCACCGAACTCATCGAAAACCCCAGCAACCCCCGGCTGCGCGAATTCCTGCAGCACGTCGAATAGCGCACCGCATGCTCGCTTACCTGCAACTCGAAGGCTCCCCGTTCGAGGTGGGCCAGGCCTTGGGCCGCTTCGGCGCGGCCGCCCTGCAACGCTACGCCCGCCGTTCGCCCGCCTGGGCCACGGTGATGCGCTGGCGGGGCCACGCCTCGGTGGCCGCCATGGCCGAACTCGTGCGCGCGCGCCACCCGGCCATCTGGCAGGAACTGCAAGGCCTGGCCGCCGGGCTGGACCTGCCCGCCGAGGACGTGTTCCTCTGGAACTGCCGCGGCGACCTATGGGCCATGGCACCCGACGGCTGCACCACCGTGCAGTTGCCGGCCACCGCGCCCGGCACCGCGCCCGTGGTGGCCCACAACGAGGACGGCGACCCGGCCTTCCTCGGCCACTGCGCCATCGCGCAGATCGCGGTCAGGGGCGGCGGCCGCTTCGCCTCCTTCGTCTACCCGGGCTCGCTGCCCGGCCACACGTTCGCCTCCACGGCCTCGGGTCTGGTAATGACCGTGAACAACCTGCGCACCCTGGAGGTGGGCCTGGGCCTGCCGCGCATGGTGGTCACGCGCGCCCTGCTCGACGCTGCCAACTTAGACGAGGCGCTGGACCAGTTGGGCGCCATGCCGCGCGCGGGGGGCTTTCACCTCACGCTCGCGCAGGCCGGCCTGCCCTGCATCGCCAGCGTGGAGTTCAGCGACGCCGTGCTCTCGGTGCAGACCGTGGAGCGCCCGGCCGTGCACGCCAACCACATGGTGCACGCCGCCATGGCGCACCGGCCGCAGATCGTCACCGGCTCGTCGGGCCACCGCCAGTTGCGGGGTGAGGAATTGCTGCGCCAGCACGAAGGCGAAGCGATCGACCCGCTGGACATCCTGTTCGACCAGGGCGATGCGCGCTACCCCATCTACCGCGACCGCGCCGACGACAGCGACCACGAGAACACCATGGCCACAGCCAGCTTCACGCTCGGGCCCACGCACGTGGACTGGGCCGTGCGCGCGGGCGGACGCCGCGAAACCTCGTTTAGGATGCGCGACGCCCTTCGCCTGTAGCCCGTAGTCCGTTTCCCACCATGCCCAAACCCGCACCGCCCGTGGCCACCACCGTGGACGAACTGCGGGCCCTGGTGGTCGCCATCGGCCGTGGCGACGCCAGCGTTTCGCTCGGCGGCAAGGCGCTTGCCGTGCTGGCGCGGCTGGTGGAGCAACCCAAGGACGTAGCGCTCAGCACCATCACAGAGCTGGGCGAGCGCATGGGCGTCAACCCCTCCACGCTCACGCGCCTGGCCACGCGCCTGGGCTTCGCCGGCTTCGCCGATTTCCAGGCCGTCTTCCGCGAACACGCCATGCAGGGCGGGCCGCACTTCTACACCCAGCAGGCCCACCGCCTGCTCGAAGACGCCTCCGCCGAGAGCCCGCGCACCGCGCGTGGCGTGGTCGCCAAGCTCGCGCAGGAATCCATCCGCAACGTGGACGCCTTCCTCGGCCAGCTCGAGGAGGCCGAACTGGCCAAAGCCGCGAAGCTGCTGGCGCGCGCGCCGCACGTGCGCGTGCTGGGCCTGCGGCAGATGCACTCCATCGCCAGCTTCCTCACCTATGGGCTGGGCATGCTGCGCGCTGAGGTCGCGTTGGCCGATGGGCCCGGCCTGGGCGTGGCCGAAAGCCTGGCTCAGATGTCGCGCGGCGATGCGCTCATCGTCAGCAGCGTGGCACCTTACACCCGCATGGTGGCCGACGTGGCGCGCGCCGCGGCCGACGCCGGCGTGCACGTCGTCGCCATCACCGACACCCGCGCCTCGCCCCTGGCGCCGCCCGCACGGCACGCCTTCTTCATCCCGCACGACAGCAGCTTCATCAGCAACAGCATCGGCGCTTACGTGGTGTTCTGCGAGGGCCTGATCAACCTGGTGGCGCGCGAACTGGGCGACAAGGCCCTGCAGGCGCTGGCGCGGCGCGAGGGCTTCATCGCCGGGCTGGGGATCGAGACGGGGTGATCAGGCGTACGGCTCGAAGCGGTTGCTGTCGCGCGTCAGCAGTTGCATGAGCTTGGGGTGGATGAAGAGCTTCTCGCGACCGACCGGCATCTCGCGCAACACGCCGACGTCCACCAGATCCTTCAGATAGCGCGAGGCGGCCTGGCGCTGACCGATGCCCTTGTCCACGAGGTTGCCGATGCGGCAGTACGGTTGCTCGAAGACCACGTCCACCAGCTCACGGCTGTAGATCCGCGGCAAGGTGTCGCGCACGTACTCGGTGGTGTGCTCGGCCAGCGCCCGGATCGCGGCGATCTTGTCGGTGGTCCAGCGGGCGGTTTCTTCCACGGCGCGCAGCATGAACAGCAGCCAGGCCTCCCACGCCTGGTCACGTGTCACGTCCAGCAGCAGGCGGTAGTAGTCGGCCTTGTGCGCGATGATGTGCCGGCTCAGGTACAGGATGGGCAGGGTCAACAACCGCTCCTGTATCAGATACAAGATGTTGATGACACGCCCCGTGCGGCCATTGCCATCGACGAAGGGGTGTATCGCCTCGAACTGGTAGTGCCCTACGGCCATGCGGATCAGCGGGTCAAGCGTGCTCTCGTTGTGCAGGAAGCGCTCCCAATTGGCCAGCAGCTCGCGCAGCAGCACCTCGCCCTGCGGTGGCGTGTAGATCACCTCGCCGCTGCGGTCGTTGACCAGTTGCGTGCCCGGGGTGCGACGGATGTCCATGTCCGCGCCCTTGAGCGTGCGGCAGATCGTCACCGCGGTGGCCGTGCACAGCGGTTTGTCCTTGAGCGACTGAAAGCCTTGGTGCAAGGCCGTGCGGTAGCGCAGCGCCTCCTTCGTGGCGTGGTCGGTCGGCCCGTCCCCCTGCACGTGCTGGAACAGCTGGTCGGTGGTGGTGACGATGTTCTCGATTTCGGAACTGTCTTTCGCCTCCAGCAGCGGGATCGTGTTGATGAGCATGCGCTGGTTCGGGATCAGCTCGGCGGCCTGCTTCAGCTCGGCCAGGGCCGCGCGGGCGGTGATGCAGGCGCGCAGCACCGGCTTGCTTTCCAGATCGGATCCCGGGGGCAGCGAGGGGAGTTGGTTGTAGGGCTGATCGGCGCTCCAAGCGGCTGGAGGGCCTGACATGTTCTCGAATTGCACTTTTGACGACATGTTCCCAGGATATGTCGTCGGCGAGAACAGGTCAAGAAAACGTGTCGCTGTTTTGCCCATTCGACGACATGTTTCAGTGACGTGTCGCGGGAAGCCCGCTTGGGCATGCGCCGACGCGGCGGTTCAAGCCGGTGCCGCGAACGCCGCGTGGTACGCCACCTCGCCGCGCGGCACCTCGCCGGCGAAGGCCAGGGCCATGAAGTACTCGGGCGGCACGCCGGGGTAGGCCAAGCCTTCGTGCACCGCGAAACCCCAGCGGCCGTAGTAGGCGGGCTCGCCCAGCACCACGCAGCCCTCGGCGCCCAGGGCCTTCAGGCGCGCCAGGCCCTCGGTCATCAGGCGGCTGCCGATGCCCGTGCGCTGCAGCGCCGGCAGCACCGAGATCGGCCCCAGGCCGTACCAGCGGCCTTCGTGGCCGGCGATGCGCACCGGCGAGAAGGCGATGTGGCCGACGACCTGCCCGGTCTCATCCACCGCCACCAGCGAGAGCGTGAGCGCGCCGGCCGCGCGCAGTTCGCGCACGATGGCGGGTTCGGCGCCGCCGCTGTGGGGGTGGCCGTCGAAGGCCTGGGCGATGAGCGAGGCGATGGCGGGGGCGTCGACGGGGTGTTCGGGGCGCAGTTGCATGGGCTGGATTGTCCGCGCCGACGGGCCTATGCTGGCGTGCTGGCTCGACGAGCCCGGCGGCTCCTGCGGTGCCAGCGCCCCTGAACCCGGCGAAAGGAGTGCGTATGTTGGCCAATGCGACGGTTACCACCATGCTCCCGGTCATCGACATGGCGCGGGCGCGTGAGTTCTACGAGAAGCGCCTGGGCCTGGTGCCCGGCGGCTTGCGACCGGACGGCAAGTTCGTCTACCGCGTGGGCGGCAGCACGCTGGCGCTGTTCCCGAAGCCTGAGGGCACGAAGGCCGAGCACACGGCCATCAGCTTCCAGGTGATGGACATCGCCGCCGCCATCGACGGCCTCAAGCGCACCGGCGTCGTGTTCGAGGACTACGACTTCCCGGACTTCAAGACGGTCGACCACGTGTGCGTGCTGGGCTCGGAAAAGGCGGCCTGGTTCAAGGACCCGGAGGGGAATTTCCTGTGCCTGCATGAGGACCTGGCGGCAGGGCCTGAACTCGGGCTGTGAGGCAGGCAGCGCTGGCGAGGCGGGCCCGCTGTCAGCGATTCAGCAACAGGTCGGCCAACCCGTCCAGTTCCTGCTTGCGCCGCTCCCAGTCCGGCAAGGCCGCGCCGAGCAGGCGATAGAACCGCTCGCTGTGGTTGTGCTCCTTCAAGTGGCACAGCTCGTGCGCCACCACGTACTCGATGCAGGCCTTCGGCGCCTTGATCAGATCGGGGTTGAGCAGCAGCGCCCCCGAGGGAGAGCAACTGCCCCATTGCGTGCGCATGCGCAGCAGACGCCATGGCGGCAAAGGCCCAGGCAGCTTCATGCGCGTGGCCATATGGGCCAGCACCTGGTCGAACACAACGGCTGCGCGTTCCCGGTACCACCCGTCCAGCCAGTGGCGCACGGCATGGGCGCCGGCCTTTGCGGTCGTCACCTCCAGCCGCCCCCGCCACAGCCGCGCGCCCGGGTCGGCCTGCTTCGTGACCAGCACCTTCAACAGATGCCGCCGACCCAGATAGAAATGCGTCTCCCCGCTCACGTATGCCCGAGGCAGCACGTGGCGCTGCCGCGCGCGTTGCGCTTGCAGCTCACGCCACACCCAGGCCGCGCGCTGGCGCACCGCCTGTTTGACGTCGCCCAGTTCACTGCCTTGCGGTGCGTCCACCATCACCACACCATCGGGCATCACATGGATGGCGACGCGGCCCTTCAAGCGCGGCTGCCACCTCAGCGCGAAGCCGATGCGCTCCTCACCGTAGGCCACGGAGTACTGCGCCACCCTACTGTCCTCCACGGGCCAGGCCCACGCGGGTGACCTGTATCACCTGGTCGATGGCGTCCCTGGCCCTGTCCAGTCCCATCACCGCGAAGAGCCTCGGCAGCAGCGCCTGACGGATGGCGGCCTCGATGTTCTGCGGGTTCAGCGAGTGCTCGGCCACCGCCTGCCGCACCACCTCGTCGATGTCCGTGGCCTGTCGCACGAGCGAGTCTTGGTCGGCCTTCTGAAAATCCGCTTCGCCCAGGGCCAGACGGCAGATGCCGTAGTAGGCGCGTGAGCCAGGCTTGTCTTCCAGGTGGCCCGGAATGCCCGCCACCCGCCGGGCGCTCACCTGGTCCTCGAACGCCCGGAACAAGGCGTACTGCTTCAGCGGGTGGTCGAACATGGCTTCGGCCTGGGCGATCGCCTGCTTGAGCAGCTCCGCGAACACCCGCTGCGCGTACGGGTCATCGGCCAGTTCCTGCTCGATGGTCTTTTTCAGGCGCGTGCGGATCATGTCCGTCTCGTTGCGCGTCTTCTCGTCGTTCCAGTGCTCGGCCGCTTCCAACTGCCCCAGCTTGTGCACCACATACACGCCCTCGGGCTCGCGCACCTGGTTGCCGATCACCTGCTGGTCCACCATGCGGCGAATCTGCTCCTCGTACGCGCTGTAGTCCACCGCTTCCAGCGCATCCCGCCGGGCGATCGCGCGCAGGCCGGTGAAGAAGCGCAGGTCCTCCTTCCAGGTCCGCACGTCGGCTTCCGAGAAGCTGTGGTCTTCGAAGAAGCTGCGCGACGACAGGGCGGTCTGCAGGCACAAACCAAAGGCGGTCAGGGCGGCGTAGAAGTCGTCTCGCACCTTCTGTCGTGTGTCGTACGACTGTCCGTCCTCGTCCACCGCGTGGCGCGGCACCAGCACCTGCCGGAAGGCCTCCAGGTCGCGGCGATTCCTCACCTCGGCGAAGACGGCCCACAAGGCCTCGTGCAAGCCCGGCAGGCGCTTGTACTCGGTGTCGATCGAGCGGTACAGGCCTTCGATGTCGGCCAGCTCGTAGCCGCCTTGCGTGCGTGCCTCAAGGTCTTGATAGGCCCGCACGGCGGTGTCCAGCTCCCCCAGAATGCCGCGGTAGTCCACCAGCACGCCGTAGCGCTTGGCCTCATGCAGGCGGTTCACGCGCGCCACCGCCTGGATCAGGTTGTGCTCCTTCAAGGGTTTGTCGATGTAGAGCACCGCGTTGCGCGGTTCGTCGAAACCCGTGAGCAGCCTGTCGACCACGATCAACAGATCGGGGCCGCCGTCGCTGCCGAAGGCCTGAAGCACCTGTTCCTCATAGGTGTCGGCCTGGTGACCGACATGGGTGTTCCACCACTTCTGCACCTCCGGCAAGCGGCCTTCGTCCACCTCGGTGTTGCCCTCGCGACTGTCGGGTGCCGACATGATGACGGCGCTGCTGACGAGGCCCGTGTCGTCCAGGTACCGTTGGTAGCGGATCGCGTCCAGCTTGCTGGCCGTGGCCACCTGCCCCTTCAGGCCCAGCCCCGGCTTCTTGAAGTGCTCGTTGAAGTGCTGGGCAATGTCCCAGGCGATGAGCTCCAGCCGGTTGGCCGCGCCGTACACCACCCGCTGGTGGGCGAACTGGCGCTTGAGGTCGGCCGCCTGCTCCGGGCTCAGGCCGGCGGTGATGCGGTCGAACCAGCGGTTCACGGCCTCTTCGCTGATCGTCAGCTCGGGCACGCGCTCCTCGTACAGCAGCGGCGCCACCGTGCCGTCTTCCACCGCGCGCTGCATGGTGTAGGCGTGCACGATGGGGCCGAACTTGTTGGCCGTCTTCTCGCTCTTGAGCAGCGGCGTGCCCGTGAACGCCACGTAGGCCGCGCGCGGCAGGGCCTTGCGCATGCGCTCGTGCGTCTCGCCGCCGTGGCTGCGGTGGCCCTCGTCCACCAGCACGATCAGATCGGCCGAGGGGTTGTAGCAATCGGCCAGCTTCGATGCCGTGGCGAACTTGTGGATCAGCGTGAAGACGATGCGCTCGCTGCCCTTGCCGATGCGGCGGGCCAGTTCGCGCCCCGTGCCCACCCTGGCCTTCTCGCCGTCCTTTCGCGTGGCCACGGCCGAGCCGAAGGCACCGCTGTTCATGAAGTTGCGCGCGAGCTGGTCTTCCAGGTCCAGCCGGTCCGTCACCACCAGCACGCGGCAGGCCTGCGTACCCGGGTGCAGCACCAGCGCCTTGGTGAGGAACACCATGGTGAAGCTCTTGCCCGAGCCCGTGGTGTGCCACACCACACCGCCTTCGCGCGCGCCGTCGGGTCGGCGCTGGCCGATGCGCGCCAGCAGCGCGCGGATGCCGAAGAACTGCTGGTAACGCGCCACCACCTTGCCCGCCTTGCGGTCGAACAGCACGAACAGGCGCAGGAACTCCAGCAGGCGCTCGGGCTGCAGCAGGGCGGCCAGCAGGCGGTCCTGGTCGGTGGGCAGCATGGGCTGCGCCCACAGTTGCTCGAAGTGGGCGCGCAGCTTCGCGGGCTTGCCCTGGAGCAGCGCGGCCTGCACCTCAGGTGGCTGCGGATGGTTCTTCCACTCGCTCAGTTGCGCATCGGAAAACACCTCCTCGCGCCAGCGCGCCCAGAACTTCAGCGGCGTGTGCGTGGTGCCGTAGCGGCCCTCGGTGAAGCTCACCGACAGCAGCAACTGCGCGTAGGCGAACAGTTGCGGAATCTCGTCCGGCCGCTGGTTGCGCAACTGCTGGCTGATGCCTTCGTTCACCATGGCCTGGTCCGCGCGCATGGCATCGGGCCGCTTGGCCTCGATCACCACCAGCGGCAGGCCGTTCACATACGCCACCACGTCCGGGCAACGGTGGTGCGTGGCGTGGGTGGAGAGCACCTGCAGCTCCTCCGTCACGTCCCAGCGGTTGTTGGCCGTGTCGTACCAGTCGATCAGGGGAATGGTCGGCTGGTGCTTCTTGCCATCGGGCATGAACTCGGTGACGGTGATGCCCAGTGTGAGCATCTGGTACAGCCGCTCGTTGGCGGGCAGCAGGCCCTCGGCCAGGCTCAGCGCCTGCACCTGGCGCACGATCTGGTCGATGCCGCTGGGCGAGAGCGGGAAGGTCTCGCCCTTGTAGTCGAAGCGGCGGGTCTGCAGGACGTCGATCAGGCGCGGCTTGAGGATGACCTCGCGCGTGCTGCCGCGCAGGGTGAGGGCCTCGGCCGTTGGCAGGAAGTGCCACCCCAGGTTGGCGAGCAGGTGCAGCGCGGGGAGGTGGGCGCTGTATTGCTCGCTGAGCTGCGGGACTGGGTTCATGGGGGCGTCCTACGTCCAGTAGGGGTGATGTTGCCAATCGACGGGCATGCCCATGGCGGTGCGCCAGCGGTCATTGGCTGCAACAGGCTCAAGCAGCGCCGTGCACGCCTTCCTCCAGCCGACACCATTGCCCGACTGATCAAGCAGATACCGCAACATCAGAAGAACGCAATACACCCGATCGACTCTGGGCAAGCGGGGAGATTTCCACTCGGGCTCGCTCATTGCCTGGGGGCGAATGGCCAGTTCGCGATTCCAGAGCCGGCTATGGTGCGCGCAGACGTTCCGGATGTAGGTCAGCACGTGCAGCCAGTCCTGCAAGCGCCTGGCGTGGATATGAAATTCGCCCGCCACTGCCTGCTTGTCGGGGCTGCGCATGCCTTTGTACAGGCGCGACAAAGAGCCCATGCTGATCAGCTCTGTGCCCATCCAGATGGGCAGCACCGGGAACCCCGCGTAGTTCGTGCGGAAATGCGCCACGAACGCGTCGCTGGACTGAGTTGTCTCGGCCCGCATCTTTTGCAACCAGCCGCCATGATCAAAGCCGGGGTGGAAATTGCGAGCATCCTCATGACCAAAGGGACCGTAAGCCATGCCGAGGTGGTGCGTTACGCAGGTTCGAACAGCAACTTCGACGCGTTCAAGCGCATCCATGACCAGAAGGCGCAGCGCCCGGTCGAATTCATACAGTTCAAGCACGGCATCGAGACTTGTGCCGGGCTCAAACTGGCTTGTCACTTGGCCATTGGCTTCTCTGGATCTGAAGGGATACCAATACGCGCTGAGCCGGTAGTAGCTGATGCTAGCGAGCCGGGCCTCTGCGGCAGGCACGTCGCCGATGTGCATCCCCTTTGCTTGCAGGATTGCCAATTGGTCCGCAAAGGAGCGCGCTGGTTTGGCATACACGGGCAGGGGCGTGTTCGCCATCAAGCGACCCCGGAAAAAGAAAAACCGCCAAGGTTGCGCATGCATAAGCAGAGGCGTGGCGGTTGTGTTGCGGGGATTTTAGCCTCAAAAGTGCCAGCCTGCCAGTCCGAGGCCAAAACGTGGCGGTAGAAGCAAGGGAACGTCATGTTGGTGTCTCCTCAGCCATTCGCACGCGACGCTTGCCCGTGAGCAGCTCATTCATGAGCGCGCGCTTCTCCGTTTTGAGCCGCTCCAGCTGCCCTTCGATGTTGCGAATCTCTTCCTGCGCGGTGTTGAGCACGTCCGCGATGCGGCGCTGGTCTTCGAGGGGTGGCACCCGCAGCTTGAGCTTGAAGAACTCCTTCACGCTCACGTTGAGCAGGCCGTGGCTGCGCGCGCCTTCCTGCGCGATGCCGGTGATCTCGTCGTTCAGCATGCCGGCGTCGAAGTAGTGCGAGAAGAAGTCCTCGTCGGCTTCCACACCGCGCCGGATGCGGAAGCAGATGTAGAGGCTGGACACCACGCCAGAGTCGTAGGCCACCAGCGGCTTGATCGCGCCCATCGGGTAGCCGTTCGACGAACTCTTGTTGTAGGCGAAGTCGCCCGTGCTGAGGTGCGTGTAGCCGCTCAGGTCGTCGCTGGCGACGACGCGGCTGAAGTACTCGCGTTGGCTGATCAGGCCGTGCTGGCCGGAGATGGTGAGCACGTTCTGGTCGCCTGCGGTGTTCTTGCGCGTGACGCGTTCGAAAACCTGATCGAACTCCACGTGTGACCATTGCGCGCTGTCGACGCCGAACGTTCGATGCCCGGTCAGCAGGCCCTGCATCAGGTCCTGCTTCTGGCGCCGGCTGTTCGCGAGCAGTTGTCCGGTGCTGGCGATCGCATCGTCCCAGCAGCTCGCCAGCGCCCCGATTCGCACTTGTTCTTGTTGGGGCGGCAGCGGCAGGGTGATGCCTTTGACCAGCGCAGCGCTGAGGTTCTGCTGCGCCCCCGCGTTGCCCAGTTCACGGATGGCTTCGTAGTGCGACGCCAGACACTGGTAGATGTAGTCGAGGTCGCAGTCTTCCGAGAGCCGCATGGCGGCGCAGGCCTGGTTCGTGGCCGCCTCGATGCCCAGTTTCGCCACCTGCCCGCGCGTCTTGCCTTGCCCGTACATGGCCATCAGCAAGGTGCCGGCGGGAAACAGCTTGGCGGACGAGTTCTTCAAACCCTCTGCCGTGATCTTCTCCGCCGTGTCGGTGATGGTGTTGAATTGGATTTCACCGGTGGTGACCCAGGGGATGTCGCCGTTCCAGTAGCGCGGCTCGGAACGATCGGGTGTGCCGCCTGAGCTGATCCGTGCGATGTCACCGAGCCGCACGCGCTTCCAGCCGTCAGGCAGCATTTCCGCCCCCCGTGTCTGCTTTCCGCCGGCCGTTGCTTCGCATCTCGATCTGTTGGCTGTCCTGGCCTTGTCCTTCCTGGCGAACTATTCGGAACTTCCGAATAGTTGCCAGCCGCGCTTGACTGAGCAGAAACTCGCCTGCTTCACTCATATCCCAGCTCCCTCAAGTAACCCGCCATTTTGTCTTCCAGCGCGGCCAGCTCCGCCTTCAGCCGGAACCGCTCTTCCCGCACCGCCTGAAGGTCAATGGCCTCGGCTTCTTCCAGCGTGTCCACGTAGCGCGGAATATTGAGGTTGTAGTCATTGCCGGCGATTTCTTCGCGCGTGGCCAGGTGGGCGTACTTGTCCACGTCGCGCCGCTCGCGCACCGCCTGCTCGATGCGCTCCATGTCCTGCGCGCGCAGCATGTTCTGGTTCTTGCCGTCCTGGTACTCGCGGCTGGCGTCGATGAAGAGCACCTTGTCGTCGGCCTTGCGTTTGCGCAGCAGCAGGATGGCGGCGGGGATGCCCGTGCCGTAGAACAGCTTCTCGGGCAGGCCGATCACCACGTCGAGCAGGTTCTCTTCGATCAGCTTCTGCCGGATCTTGCCCTCGGCCGCGCCACGGAATAGCACGCCGTGCGGCACCACCACGGCCATGCGGCCGGTGCGGGGCTTCATGGTCTCCACCATGTGCAGGATGAAAGCGTAGTCGGCCTTGGTGCGCGGCGGCACGCCGCGGCGAAAGCGCTTGTGCGGGTCGGTGGCTGCTGTCTCGTGGCCCCATTTCTCCAGCGAGAACGGCGGGTTGGCGACCACGATGTCGAAGTGCCTGAGGCCACCCTTGTCGTCCAGCAGCTTGGGGTTGCGCAGGGTGTCGCCCCACTCGATGCGGTGGTTGTCCTCGGCGTGCAGGAACATGTTCATCTTGGCCAGCGCCCAGGTGCTGCCAATGGCTTCCTGTCCGTAGAGCGCGTAGCGGCGCGTGCCGGTGCCGGCGCGGATGAGCTGCGCGCACTTCATGAGCAGGGAGCCCGAGCCGCAGGTGGGGTCGCAGATGTCGTCGTCGGGCTGCGGGTCCATCAGGCGCGCCATGAGCTGCGAGACCTCGGGCGGCGTGTAGAACTCGCCCGCCTTCTTGCCGCTGGTGGAGGCGAAGTTCTTGATGAGGAATTCGTAGGCGTTGCCGATGACGTCGAGGTTGCCGATGCGGCTCTCGCGCAGGTTCAGCTCGGGCTTGGCGAAGTCTTCCAGCAGGTGGCGCAGGATGTCGTTTTTCTGCGCCTCGTCGCCGAGCTTGTTGGAGTTGAAGCTGATGTCCTGGAAGACGTCGCGCAGTTTGTTGAGGTTGGCTTCCTCGATGGCGTGCAGCGCCTTGTCGATGCGCTCGCCGTTGCCGGGCTGGTGCCGCGCGTCGTACAGGGCCTGGAAGCCGGCGTCGGGTGGCAGCACGAAGCGCTCGGTGCGCAGCAGCTCCTGGATGAGCTCGGGGTGGGCGCCGTGCTGGGCCTGGTAGCGCTCGTAGTGGTCCTGCCAGATGTCCGAGATGTACTTCAGGAACAGCATCGTCAGGACGTAGTCCTTGTAGATGCTCGGGTCCACCGTGCCGCGAAAGGTGTCGCAGGCAGACCAGATGGCGGTGTTGATGGTGTCCTGGTGGATGGGGGCGTGGTTCATGGAGCGGTGTCGGAAAGAGGCGGCGAGAAGAGTTGCTGGGCGAGGAGGTCGAGTTCTCGCTCGCGGTTGTGGATCAGGGCTTCGAAACGCCGCCGTTCCTGCACCGCCGCGGCGGCCAGGTCCACCAGCAGGCGCTGGCGCGCCAGCTCGGGCACGGCCACGGGCAGCTCTTCCAGCACCGCGCGGCGGATGCTGAGCTGGTCGGAACCTTCGGCGTTGTTGCGCAGGTAGCGCTGGCTGGGCGCGCGGTTGATGTGCCAGGCCAGGTACTCGGGCAACACGCCGCCGCCCTTGCCGCGCAGCACGAAGAAGTGCTGGGCGCACACGGTGCAGGGCGGCACCTGGCTCAGGCACACGGCGTAGTAGCGCGCGCCGCGCGCGACGAACAGGATGTCACCGTCCCGCAGCCAGTCGGGCGATTTGCTGGTGGGGAGGTCGGTGCGCGACAGGCTGGTCCAGGCCACGGCGCCATCGGGTGAGACATCCCGCATCTGGATGACCTGGGTGTTGCCGCCTTCCACGAGCGGCACGCTGCCCCGGAACGGATGGCCCGCCCGCACCTCGGCGAGCTGTTTCAATGATGAAATCATTTGCATCAAATGGGATGACGTGAAATTCTGCTTGCGCCCCCCAGGCAGAGCAAGTAAGCTGAAGGCGTTAAAACATCAAGTCAGATGATGCATAAATTCCAGGGAGGAAGCATGCGAGAGTTCGAAGTCAACTGCGTCACCCGCCTCAGCCGTTCTGGCGGGCACGAGCAGCTCACCCACGTGGGGCACATCGCCAACCACTGGCGCCTCACGCGCGAATCGGTGATCCAGCGGGTGGAGTCGGGGGTGGAGGCGTATTACACGCTCGACAAGGCCAGCGGCCAGCGGCACTACATCCACGTGGTGCGCGAGGCCGGCCACGCCCCTTACCTGCGCACGCAGCACGCCGGGGGCTGGACGAACCTCCTGCTGGCGCTGCCCGAGTGCGGGCGCACCTGCGAACTCGTGGACTAGGGCGCCCGCGCTACTGCAGCAGCCCGCCCCCCATGGCCCGCAGTTCGGGGCTCAGGTGCTCGGCCCAGCCCAGTTGCTCGGCCATGTGACACACCACCCAGCGCGCCTCCGGCGGTGAGAGCACGCTGTCGGCGTCCTCGCCCGCGAGTTCCAGCAAGCCATCGAGCACCTTGTCGATGACGTCGGCCTCGGTGACGCCGAGCTTGAATTGCACCTCCTGGGCGCGGGTGACGAGGGCGGTGGCCATGTCGTCGCACACCTCGAAGCGGCGGGCGATGTGTTCGGCCAGGTGGGCGGGCCGAGGCTGGTTCGGCCGGGCGTGCAGCCGGATGAAGCTCTCGGGGATGTGGATCTGGGAAGCGTCGTCCATGCCGAATCATGTCGGAATCGGCGCGCGGCGTCACGGCGCGCGCGCCGACGGCCGGGTCGGACGGGTCCGACGCGCGCGGGCGCGGCCGTGCGCACACCATCAAGGACCCATGAACTTCCGCCCCCACGCATGAACATCTTCGAAGCATTGCGAGAAAGCCACGAGCTGCAGCGAAGCCTGTGCCGGCGCCTGCTGCGCGTCAAACCCGCCGACCGCGACGCCATCTTCCTGAGGCTCAAGGTCGAACTCGAGGCCCACGCCGCCGCCGAAGAGCGCTTCCTGTATGTGCCCATGCTCATGACCAACCCCGGGCTGAGTTCCTCGCGCCATGCGCTGGCCGAGCACCACACCATCGAGGAGCTTTGTGAAGACCTCAGCGTGCCCGACAAGCACACGACGGACTGGCT
This sequence comes from Hydrogenophaga sp., assembly GCF_035481345.1. Classification (GTDB taxonomy): domain Bacteria; phylum Pseudomonadota; class Gammaproteobacteria; order Burkholderiales; family Burkholderiaceae_C; genus Hydrogenophaga. The sequence continues at coordinate 18,822 of NZ_DATIGV010000007.1, forward strand.
CGACACGGCCAAGCGCCTGAGCCACAAGGTGCACCACCACCTGCGCGAGGAGGAGCGCAAGTTCTTCCAGCTCGCCGGCAAGCTGATCAGCGAGGCGGACAAACGCACCCTGGGCCTCCGCTACCTGAAAGACCTGGTGCACATGCGCCAGCACTACGCGCAGGCCTACAAGAGCCTGGCGGTGGACCGCGATGGCGCGGTGGTGATGGCCGGCGCCTGAGCGGCACAGCGCGCCGCGGCGAGCGGCGGTGCTTGAAAAACGAGAGCGTTTGACCGCGGGGAACCTGGCAGCCGTGGCATGCTCTGCCCCCTTGTCACTGTCGACGGTTCTTCTTCTCTTTCTTCATGAACGCTCTCAACGCCCTCTTCGACCAACCGCGCTTCGGTGTGCTGCTGCTGCGCTGGACGCTGGCCATCCTCATGCTCTTCCATGGCTGGGCCAAGATCACCAACGGCGTCGGCGGCATCGTGGGCATGGTCGGCGCGCACGGCCTGCCGGGCTTCCTGGGCTACGCGGTGTACCTGGGCGAGGTGGTGGCGCCGCTGATGCTGCTGGTGGGTTTCTGGGTGGTGCCGGCCGCGCTGGTGGTCTTCCTCAACATGGTGGTGGCGCTGGTGCTGGCGCATTCGGGCCACTTCCTGGACCTGACCAACTCCGGCGGCTGGCGCCTGGAACTGCAGGCCTTCTTCCTCGTCAGCGCGCTGGTGGTGGCGTTCACGCACCGGCTCGGGCCTCAGCGCTGAGCGCGCGCCTCCGCGTATCGCGGCCGCGAGGTGGCCGAAGGCATCAAGCAAACATCACGCGCACCGTGCCCGGCGGAACCTCGCCGGGGCCATTGCCCACGATAGGACGGTCGTCATATCGCGCGGTGATGCGCCCTTTCCATGATCAAGTCCGCTTCGAAACTCATTCTCCGTACAAGCCAGCAGCAGCAGCAGAAAGCCGCTGACCGGCAACGCCGGCAGCGCATCGCCAACCAGCCCACGCCGGGTGAGATGCTGGAGTGGCTCCGAGGCGTCAAACGCGGCCATGTCCTGGTGCTGCTGGACAAGACGGGGCGGGCCGCGGACGCCCGCGTGAAAGATGTCGGGCGCGACTTCACCGATGCGCTGCAACCCGCTCGCCCTCCGGGGGCGAGGGCGTTCCGCCGGTTGATGCAGCGCATGTTGTCCGAACTCGCGGATGTGCCGCAGGACGGACTCTGGGCCGCACAGTTCCTGAGCGATCTGCTGGCCGGCGATGACGCGAAGACCCACGGCGTCGTGTGCACGGACACCCTTCTCCTTCGGTTGACGGAGCTGAACGACGCACTTGAGCGCCAGCGGCTGGCGCGACGGGACCGTGAGGGGACGGCCCTTCAGGTGTTCGAATGACCGGGCACCGGTTTCTCGCCGAAGGGGCGGGCCGATAATCCCGCGCACCGCACCCCGCCCACCCACGATG
>NZ_DATIGV010000008.1:0-9732 GCF_035481345.1 Hydrogenophaga sp.
TACGTGAAAGCCTCGAATGGCGAGACAAACGACGCTTTTGGCGCCAGTCTCGCGCTGTCCAGCGACGGCACCACCCTGGCCGTGGGAGCCCCTGGCGAACCGAGCATCCGCACAGGCGTCAATGCAGACCAGCACGTCAACAACGCACCGAACAGCGGCGCGGTCTACGTGTTCACGCACGAGGGCAGCGCCTGGGTGCAGCAGGTCTATATCAAGTCCTCCAACTCCGAGGCGGAAGACCAGTTCGGCTCCGCCATCGCCCTGTCGGCCGACGGCAACACCATGGTCGTGGGCACCCCTCTCGAAAGCAGCCATGCCACGGGCATCAACGGCTCTCAGTCGGACAACAGCGCCGCATACAGTGGCACCGCCTATGTGCTCACCCGCAGCGGCAGTACCTGGGTGCAGCAGGCCTATGTCAAGGCCCCGAACACGGACGCGAACGATCAGTTCGGTGGCAGCGTGGCGCTCAGCGGCGGCGCGGGTGGCCGTCCTCTGGTCCTGGCCGTGGGCGCGCTGAACGAAGCAAGCAACGCCACTGGCGTCAACACCGGCGACCAAGCCGACAACAGCGTCCCTGGCAGCGGCGCCGTCTACCTCTACTGAGCCCCCAGCAGCGTGTTCGCGCCCCACAGCGCGAACACGCCCAGCGCCGCGAAGATCAGCGCCGCGACCGCGTGCACCGCCTGGATCGGCACGCGCCGCGTGATCGCCTCGCCGAAGAACACCACCGGCGCGTTCGCGATCATCATGCCCAGCGTGGTGCCCACCACCACCGCGAACAGCGGCTCGTACTGGGCGCCCAGCGCGATGGTTGCGATCTGCGTCTTGTCGCCCATCTCGGCCAGGAAAAAGGCCCAGGTGGTGGCGGCGAACACACCCAGGCCGCGAGAAGCCTTCACCTCATCCGCATCGAGCTTGTCGGGGATCAGCATCCACACCGCCATGGCGATGAAGGACAGGCCCAACACCCAACGCATGACCACCGGGCCCACCGCGGCCATGATCCACGCCCCGGCCGCGCCCGCGAGCGCGTGGTTGAGCAAGGTGGCGACGAGGATGCCCGCGACGATGGGCCAGGGGCGCTTGAAGCGCGCGGCGAGCACCAGCGAGAGCAGCTGCGTCTTGTCGCCCATTTCGGCGAGCGCGACGATGCCGGTGGACAGGAGGAAGGCTTCCAATGGAGTGGGTTCCGACAAAAGAAAACGCCCGCTCGCGGCGGGCGTTGCCGGCGATTTTACCGGCTCAGACCAGGGTCACGCCGGTCTTGGACTGGATGAACTCGCGCGTGACGCCGGGCGCCAGTTCCACGAGCTTCAAGCCCTGCGGGGTTACGTCCATCACGCCCAGGTCGGTGATCACGCGGTCCACCACGCCCACGCCCGTGAGCGGCAGCGTGCAGGCTGGCAGGATCTTCAGGTCTTCCGTGCCGTCCTTCTTCTTGGCCACGTGCTCCATCAGCACGATGACGCGCGGCACGCCGGCGACGAGGTCCATGGCGCCGCCCATGCCCTTGACCATCTTGCCCGGGATCATCCAGTTCGCCAGGTCGCCCTTCTCGCTCACCTGCATGGCGCCCAGGATGGACAGGTTGATCTTGCCGCCGCGGATCATGGCGAAGCTGTCGTGGCTGCCGAAGATCGACGAGCCCTTGATGGTGGTCACCGTCTGCTTGCCGGCGTTGATGAGGTCGGCGTCGACCTCATCCTCCGTCGGGAAGGGGCCGATGCCCAGCATGCCGTTCTCGCTCTGCAGCCACACCTCCTTGGTGCCGGTGTGGTTGGCCACCAGCGTGGGGATGCCGATGCCGAGGTTGACGTAGAAGCCGTCCTCGAGCTCTTGCGCCGCGCGCGCGGCCATCTGGTCTTGGGTCCAGGGCATTTCAACCTCCAGCTTTCTCGGTAATGGTCCGCTTCTCGATGCGCTTCTCGGGGCTCGCGTTGTGCACGATGCGGTGCACGTAGATGCCCGGCAGGTGGATCTGGTCGGGGTGGATGTCGCCGGTCTCGACGATCTCTTCCACTTCCACGATGCAGACCTTGCCCGCCATCGCCACGGCCGGGTTGAAGTTGCGCGCGGTGTAGCGGAACTGCAGGTTGCCGCTCCTGTCGGCGCGGTGCGCCTTCACCAGCGACACGGCCGGCACCAGCGAGCGCTCCATCACATAGGTCTCGCCGTCGAACTCGCGCAGTTCCTTGCCCTCGGCCACCAGGGTGCCCACGCCGGTCTTGGTGAAGAAGGCGGGGATGCCGGCGCCGCCGGCGCGCAGCTTCTCGGCCAGCGTGCCCTGGGGCGTGAATTCGAGTTCGAGTTCACCGGCCAGGTACTGGCGCTCGAACTCCTTGTTCTCGCCCACGTAGCTGCTGATCATCTTCTTGATCTGGCGGGTGTCGAGCAACTTGCCCAGGCCGAAGCCGTCCACGCCCGCGTTGTTGGAGATGACGGTGAGGTTCTTGACGCCGCTGTCGCGCAGGGCGTCGATGAGGGCTTCGGGGATGCCACACAGGCCGAAACCGCCGACGGCCATGAGCTGGCCATCGGCGACCACGCCCTGGAGCGCGGCGGCCGCGCTGGGGTAGATCTTGTTCACGGGGATTGCCTCCGGAAGGTCTTGCTTGCTGGGGATGCAGGAAACCGCAACGATACTACGTAGCGGATTACGTAGTATTTCGTAAAGGGCAACCACGATGGACATCGACTACCGGCTGGCGTTCGACCTGGCGCCCGTGGGGCTGGCGCTCTCGCGCGAGCGCTTCATGGTGGACTGCAACCAGGCCCTGTGCGAGATGTTCGGTGCCACGCGCGAGCAGCTGGTGGGCCAGAGCTTCCAGATCCTCTACCCCAGCGCCGACGAGTACGAGCGCCTGGGCGCGCGCATGGCGCCGCTGTTGGGACGCAGCGGCACCTACGCGGACAACCGCATCATGAAGCGCGTGGGCGGGCGCCAGGCGGGCGAGACCTTCTGGTGCCACGTGACGGGACGCGCCGTGGACCGCCACGCGCCGCACGCGGCGGGCATCTGGAGCTTCGAGGACCTGAGTTCGCACCGGCCGGTAAGGGCCTCGCTCACGGCGCGCGAACGCGAGGTGGCGGCCTTGATCATGGACGGGCTCACGAGCAAGCAGATCGGCAAGTTGCTGGCGATCAGCCACCGCACGGTGGAGGTGCACCGGGCGCGCTTGATGCGCAAGTACCAGGCGCACAGCACGCCGGATCTGGTGCATCGTCTGATGGCGGGGTAGTTGGTTGCCGGCTGGGTTGGCGCTCCGACGAATGACGTGGGGACAGTGTGGCCTCAGCGAGGTCCCTTCTATACTCCAGCGATGCGCCGCGCCCTGGAGGTCTATCTGCTGATTGCCGTCATGCTCATGCAGACGGTGGTCTGGCTGTCGCCTTTTGCCATCGCCGCGCAGACTGAGCAACTGGCTCACATGACGGTTCATGTACAAGACGTCGACCATCATCACCATGACGACGAGTCGCTGCATCTCTCACCCGATGGCGATGGCACCGCGCCACACTTTCACGTCGACAACGGCTTTCAGCCAATCGGGTTGACGGCGCCTGCCGTGAAGGCCGGATTCGCCGCGCTGCCGAGTACACCGCCGCACACGGTCCCTTCTGAGCCCCCCACCGTCTTCCTCGACGGATTGCTGCGCCCTCCCAGCGCAAGCGCCTGAGGTCCGCACGGCTGTCCGCTTGCGGCTGCCGCTGCGCACCTCTCCCCTGGAACCTGTCCCCGCTACGGGCGTTCGGCTGCGTCCGAGCCGAACCTCAGGGGCTCACTCGCCCGAGCGAAGCCTCACCCATCCTCTTCCATTTCGCATATGAAATCTTTCTCCATCAGGCGCTGGCTGGCGCTCGCCTTGGGTGCGGCGCCAATGCTGGCGCTGGCCCATGGCATATCCGCCGAGGACCAGCAGCGGATGCTGGACGCTGGCTACTTCCACTACATCGAGCTCGGTGCCCGGCACATGCTGACGGGCTACGACCACCTGCTGTTCCTCTTCGGCGTGGTGTTCTTCCTGACGACGTTCCGGGACGTGGCCAAGTTCGTGACCGTCTTCACCATCGGCCACTGCATCACGCTCATCGTCGCGACGTACTTCGGAATCACCTGGAACTACTACCTGGTCGACGCCATCATCGCGCTGAGCGTGATGTACAAGGCGTTCGACAACAACGGCGGTTTCCAGAAGTACTTCTCCATGGCCTCGCCGAACCTGCTCTGGGCCGTGTTCGGATTTGGCTTGCTGCACGGCTTCGGCCTGTCGACGCGTTTGCAACAGCTCCCGCTGGGCGACGACCCCCTCGCCATGCTCTGGCGCATCTTGAGCTTCAACGTCGGTGTGGAAGTGGGGCAAATCGCCGCACTCACGGTCATGGTGGGCGCTTTGGCCCTGTGGCGTCACCGACCGTCGTTCAGGCGCTTCAGCTACGCGGCCAATCTGGCGCTGTTCTATGGCGGCGTGTACCTGCTGTTCACGCAGTTGCATGGCTACCAGCACGACAGCCACCCCGACAGCTTCCGATTCCCTGCCGCCGAGCACCGGCACGCCCATGAAGACATGGACGTGGAAAACACGGAAGACAAAAGCCGCAACGGCATCTGACCCCCACTGAACATCCCTCTCAAAGGACTCATCATGAAAGCACTCATCCTGACCGCCGCGCTGGCCGCTCTGCAATCCTTCAGTCCGGCGGCCTTGGCCGACAAGGGCAGCAGTTGCCACTTTCATGGCAAGAACCCTGCAAGCGAGGCGGTCGTCACCGATTGCGCAAACCAGCGCCGCGACGCGCTCGTCAAGGCGGGCAAGCTCGACAGCTCCTGGCAATCGGTCCAGCTCGGGAAGCTGGAGCTGGTGGACGGCAAGAAGGGCAAGGAGTGGAAGGCCACCTTCACCAACCCTGCTGCGGAGGACAAGACGAAGCAGAATCTGTATGTCTTCTTCTCGCATCCCGGCAACTTCATCGCCGCGAACTTCACCGGCCAGTAAGGCATGACACACCGGTCACCATCACCCGTACTCAGGGGCGGTCTGCTCGCCTTGCTGGCGGCCGTGCTTTTTGGGCTCAGCACACCCTTCGTCCAACTCTGGGGCCGTGGTCTCGGCCCGTTCACCACAGCCGGACTTCTCTACGGTGGCGCTGGCCTCGCGGCATTGCTCATGCGTCGCCCCAAGGAGCGCGAAGCCCAGCTGCAACGAAGTGACGTCGCTCGACTGCTGGCCATGGCGCTTTTCGGCGCGGTCATCGGCCCCGTCGCGCTGGCATGGGGCCTGCAACGCACCAGCGGCGCATCCGCCTCGCTCATGCTGACCCTGGAGGCACTCTTCACGGCGTTGCTGGCCTGGCGGCTGTATGGGGAGACGATCGACCGGCGCGTTGTCCTGGCCATGGGGTCGCTCCTGGCCGGTGGCGTGGTTCTCGCACTCGAGCAAGGCCTGTATGGCCAGGTGCAGTTGCTCGGCCTGGCCGCCGTGATGGCAGCTACGGCCGCCTGGGGCGTGGACAACACCTTGTCGCGCGGGGTAGCCGACCGGGACCCGGGCCAGGTGGTGCTGGCCAAGTCGGTGCTGGGCGTCGTGGCGACCTTCTTGCTCGCGCCATGGTTCGATGAGCCCATGCCGGGTCTTGTGACCGCTGGCGTGCTGCTGGCCATCGGAGCCAGTGGCTACGGTTTGAGCCTGCGCTTCTATTTGCTCGCCCAGCGGACCTTCGGTGCCGCACGCACCGGCTCCGTATTCGCCTTTGCTCCGTTCATTGGTGCCGTGGGAGCCCTCAGCCTGGGCGAGCGCGCCGGATCCGTTCTGCTGGTTCTCGGAGGCGCGCTGATGCTGGCCGGTGTCGTCTTGCACCTGGCCGAATCACACAACCACCAGCACGTGCATGAACCCGTTGAACACGAGCACGCCCACACGCACGACGACGGCCATCACGACCATGGGCACGACCCCATGCCCCGGGGCGCTCACAGTCACCGGCATATTCATACGTCGCTCGTTCACAAGCATCCCCATGTGCCGGACCTGCACCATGGGCACAAGCATTGACGGTCGGAGCCGCTCAGGCACTGCCAGGCTGCGCGTCGAAGCCCCCCAGCGGCGCAGACCAAGCCCTCGGCCCGCCAACCAAGCCACCAGCGATGCTCACCGCCCCGCCGGCACCCTCCCCACCAGCCGCTCGATCGCCATCCCCAGCGACACCAGCCGCCGATCGCTCCCCGCCGGCCCGTCCAGCTCCAGCCCCACCGGCAAGCGCGACGAAGCGCCCAGACCGACAGGCACCTGCACCCCCGGCAGCCCCGCGTTGCTCCCCGGGTCGGTGTTCTGGATGAACAGGCCAAAGGTCTCCACGCTGCTGCTCTGCGGCCCCGCGTCGGCCGCCACGCGCGGCACGGTGGGGAACACCAGCGCGTCGATGCGGTGCTGTGCAAACGTCTCCGCGTAGAGCTTGATCAGCGCCGGCCGGTGCGTCGCCATCGCGGCGCGGTACACCGGCTCGGTGTCGGTCAGCCCCGCCGGCGGCGGCGCCGGCAGCTTGCGCGGCACCACCAGGGCCTCGTAGGTGCCCTTCACGTCCGGGCTGGCGATGCCCGCCACCAGCTGCTGCAGGCCCACGCCCGTGCCGCGTTCGCGCAGGTACTTCACCATGTCGTCGTGCGCCTCGTACATCGCCACGGGGAAGCCCACCATGCCGTTGAGCTGCATGAGTGTGGGCATGGGCACGTTCACCACCGCCACCCCCGCACCGCGCAGACGCTGCAGCGCAGCGTCGAAGGCCGCCTTCGTGTCCGCGTCCAGATTCGCCAGGAATTCGGGCGCCAGCCCCAGGCGCACGCCACGCAACTCGGCCGCGCCCACGGCCGGCCCGCCCGCGATCACCCGGTCCATCAACTCGACGTCGCCCATCGACACCGCCATCGGCCCCGCCGTGTCGCGCGTGTGCGAGATCGGCGCGATGCCGGTCTGCGCGTAGCGCCCCATCGTGGGTCGCAAGGACGCACAGCCATTGAGCGCGCACGGCAGGCGCACCGAGCCGCCCGTGTCCGTGCCCAGGCCCGCGGGCGCCATGCGGCTGCCGATGGCCACCGCCGTGCCCGATGAAGAGCCGCCCGCCATCTTCGAGGGGTCGTAGGCGTTGCGCACACCCGGCTGCGGGCCGGTGTTGTAGGCCGGGTTGAAACCCGAGATGCCGAAGGCCAGCTCGTGCATGTTGGTCTTGCCCAGCACCACGGCACCGGCCTCGCGCAGCCTGGCCAGCACGGGCGCGTCGGCCCGGGGCACGAAGTTCTTGAGCGCGGGCGTGCCCGCCGTGGCCGGCAGGCCGGCCGCCTCGATGTTGTCCTTCACCACGATGGGCACGCCCTGCAGCGGCAGGCAGGGCGCGCCACTGGCACGCCGTGCATCGGCGGCGCGCGCCGCCGCCAGGGCGCCGGCCTCGTCGAGTGTGACGAAGGCGTTGAGCGCGGTGCGCGCCTTCGCACGCTCCAGGTAGGCGCGGGTCAGGGCCTCGCTGCTCACGCGCCCGCTGCAGACCGCGGCGGCGGCTTCCGTGGCGGTGAGCGTGGTGAGGTCGGGCGCGCCGCCGCGTGGGCTGGCACAGCCCGCGAGTGCGGCGGCCACGGCGAACAGGGACAAGGCAGGACGGCGCATGGCAAGAACTCCGGAGTGGAACGGCAGGCGCCACTGTGCGCCGCGCCGGCGCCGCCGTCTGTCCTCAGGATCAATGACACGCCCTTCCCGGCACGCGGCTTGCACCGCCGCCACCACCCAGGTTGCCCCGATTGACCCGCCCCGCCCCGCGCGCTACGTTCCCGCCACACCCTCGCCTGCCGCCATGCAACTCTCGCCCACCGAACAAGGCCAGCTCGCCGCCTGCTTCGCCCTGCTCGCGCAGGACCTGAACGAGCGCGACATCCGCGCGCGCCTGGGCGAGCAATTGCTGCACCTCTTCCGCGCCCAGCACTTCGCCTCCTACGTGTGGGACGAGGCCGCCAACCGCTTCGACCACGGCCTGGCGATCAACATGGACCCGGCCAACCTGGGCCGCTACGACGCCTGGTACCAGTTCCACGACCCCATCACCTTCCGCCTGCAGCAGCGCCGCCAGGCCACGCTGGTGAGCGAGGTGATGCCACGCGCCGAGCTGCTGCGCTGCGAGTTCTTCAACGACTTCCTCGCGCGCGACGGCCTGCACTGGGGCATCAACCTGCACGCCTTCGACGGCGCGCGGGCCCTGGGCGACCTGCGCATCTGGCGCGGCCGCCAGGGCCGCGAGTTCGGCGCGCACGAGCGCGAGCTGCTGCAGTTCATCGAGCCCGCCTTCTCGGCCGCGCTGCGCCGCGCGCGCGACGCGCGCCGGCCCGATCCCGCCGTGAGCGACGCCGCGCTGGCCCTGCTGAGCCCGCGCGAGACCGCCGTGGCGCGCTGCGTGGGCCAGGGCCTCACGGACAAGGAGATCGCGCGCGAGCTGGGCATCGGCCTGCCCAGCGTGCGCACCTACCTGCAGCGCGTGTTCGAGAAGCTGGGCGTGCACCGGCGCGCGGCGCTGGCGCGGGTGGTGGACCGGCTGTGACCGAGCCGGGGGCGCCCCTTGAGGCGGCCCCGGCGACCGGCATCACGGCTGCAACTGGTTCACCAGGCCGTTGGCCTGGGCGGTGGACAAACCCATCTTCGCCGCGCGTTCGCGCGCCTTGGCCGCCCCGTCGGACAGCAGCTTGGCGTAGGCCTCTTCCACTTTCTCGGGTTTCACGTCCTTGCCCAGGGCCTTGAGGATGTCCGCCTTCTGCGCGGCATCCGGCTGCAGGGCGGCCACGCTGTCGTCGAGGTAGGTGTTGAAGCGCTTCGTCACCTCGGCCGAGGGCAGGTTGGCGGGCAGCTCGATGCCCAGGTCGCCCAGCGCCTCGCGCTGTTGCGCGACAGTGAGCACGCCCAACTCCTTGCCCGTCATCTCCAGCTGAAGCGCCTTGAGCAGACCGTCGCGCGCTTCCTCGCGCAGCGAGTCCACGGCGGCCGTGACAGCGGCGGCGTCCTGCACCTCGGGCTCGCGCAGCAGTTGCATCGCCAGCGCTTGCTCGCCAGCCTGGAACTGGCGGGCCAGGGCCAGCAGATCGACCGTCGTGGCGGCCTGGGCCTCTTCCTCTTCGACCGGGGGCGGCCGGCGGTCCACGTCCATGCCGAAGGACGTCACCACCTCTTTCCAGCGCCGCGCTTTCACCAGGTGGGGCTTCAGGCGGGCATTCAAGGCGTACGGGTTCTTCACGCGGTCGCCCTGCTTCTCGGCCTTGGCCGCCGCGGCGTCGGCCGCGGCCTTCTCGGCGGGCGACAGCAGCGCGGCCAAGTCCTTCTTCGCGGCGTCGTGCCCGGCCTGCGCCGTCTTCTGCTCGGCCAGGAAGGTTTTCTCGCTCTCGGCCTTCTTCTGTTCCTTCTGCTTCGCGCTCAGCGTGCTGTCGGCGTCGATGTCGGCGTCGCGCTTCGTGCGCTCGGCCTGCGCCTTGCGCTCGGCTTCGGTCGCGGCAAAGTCCTTCTCTTGCGCCAGCACGCGCTGGTCGGCCTTGTCCTTGGCGTCGGTCAGGCGCTGGTCGATGGCCTGGATGCGCTCGGTGTAGTCCGCCGGACGCGGGTTGAGCTTGTTCAGCGCCGCCAGCTCGCTGTCGTGCGTGCGCTCGGCCTCGGCCTTGGCGCGCTCGGCGTCGGCCTTCACGCGCGCGGTGTCGGCCTCGTGCTGGTG
>NZ_DATIGV010000009.1:0-6450 GCF_035481345.1 Hydrogenophaga sp.
GCGTGGGTTGGCAGGCGCTGTGCATTGGGCCGTGGCGTTGGTTCTGAGCAGCCCGCTCACCAGCCCGCAGGCATGGGCGCAGATCGTGGCCGACCCCAGCGCCCCCGGCAACCAGCGCCCCACGGTGCTGACCGCGCCCAACGGCGTGCCGCTGGTCAACATCACCACGCCCAGCGCGGCCGGTGTCTCGCGCAACACCTACCGGCAGTTCGACGTTGGCGCGCCCGGTGCCATCCTCAACAACAGCCGCACCGCCACGCAGACCCAACTCGGCGGTGGGGTCGCGGGCAACCCCTGGCTCGCCACCGGCCCCGCGCGGGTCATCGTCAACGAGGTCAACTCCAACAACCCGAGTTACCTGCAAGGCCCCGTCGAAGTCGCCGGCCAGCGCGCCGAGGTGGTCGTCGCCAACCCCTCGGGCATCCAGGTCAACGGCAGCACCTTCATCAACGCCTTGGGCGTGACGCTCACCACCGGGGTTCCGGTCTTCAAGGGCGGCTCGCTCGACGCCTACATCGTGCAGCGCGGCAGCGTGGGCATCTTCGGCTCCGGCCTGGACACCCGAGGCGCCGACTACACCGCCATCTTCGCGCGCGCCACCGAGGTCAACGCCGGACTCTGGGCCAACTACCTGAAGCTCGTGAACGGCGCCAACACCGTGGACGCTGCCAGGCAGGCGCCCACGGGGGCCGCCACCCCAGTGGGCGAGCCCCCGCGCTTCCTGCTCGATGTCGCCCACCTGGGCGGCATGTACGCCAATCACATCTTCCTCGTCGGCACGGAGAAGGGCCTTGGCGTCAACAACGAAGGCGTGCTCTCCAGCGCGGCGAGCAACCTGGAACTGCACGCCGACGGGCGCCTCATCAACAAGGGCGCGCTCATCGCCGGTGGCGACCTGAAGGTGGACGTCAAAGGCCCCCTCGACAACAGCACTGGGCACGTCCTGGCCGCGCGCTCGATGCAACTGTCCGCCCAGGGCATCACCAACGATGGCGGCGAGTTGCAGGCGCAGGGCGACGCCCACATCGACACCCGGGACGCCGATCTGCACAACCGCGGCGGGCGCATCGGCGCGCAGGGCTCGCTGGCCCTGCAGGCCGGCCAGGTGCGCAACGAAGCCACGACCGATGCCGCCGCCAGCATCGGCGCAGGCCGTGAGCTCAGCGTGCAAGCCAGCAGCCTGCACAACCGCTCCACTATGTCCGCCGACGGCAGCGCCGTGCACGCCACCCTGTGGGCCGATGAGGCCATGGACATCACCGTCCAGGACACCCTGGCCAACGACGGGCGCCTGTTCGCCAACGGCGCACTCGCCGCCACCGCCCGCGACATCACCAACAGCGGCACCCTGCAGGCCGCCACGCTCAAGCTCTCGGCCACCAACACCTTCAACAACCGCTCGGGTGGCGCCGTCTTCGCCGACCACATCGCCATCGAGGCAGGCGAACTGAACAACCGGCCCGACCCGATCGCGGCCAGCGCCCCCGTCATCGCCGCCCGCCAGAGCCTGCACCTGGGCGTGCACACCCTCAACAACGAAGACGGCGCGCTCATCTACAGCGACGGCGACATCCGCATCGGTGGGGCGATCGACGCCAACGCGCAGGCCAGCGGCCAGGCGCAAGCCGTCAACAACCTCAGCGCCGACATCGAAGCCATGGGCGACATCGCCCTGTCGGCCAACACCCTGCGCAACGAGCGCCGCAACGTCGCCGTTACCCAGGTCACCGTCATCGACCAGACCGCGCAGCTGGACATGCCCGCCTGGTGGTTCAACGGCAAGAACAAGGACGCCGCCCTCATCGAATTCACCTCCAACTACACCCGCCAGCACTACTACCTGCTCGACCCCGCCTCCATCCTCAGCGACCAGACCCTCATCACCCCCGACGGCAACACAGTGCGCCGCATCGAAGTCGCGCTGGACCCGCGCGACTCCGTCTACCACGCCGCCAGCGGCGCCTACGCCGGCAACACCGGCGTGCGCGAGCGGGTCACCATCGACGCGCCCACCACCATGATGCTCTACGCCAGCGTGCGCCAGGACGGCGTGGCCAACCCCGACCAGGTCGCCGACGCCCCTGCGGTCTTCGGCGCCGAACTCAGCGCCGTCACCCAGTGGCAGCGCGACACCTTGAGCCCCGACAGCGCCTACGGCCGCTGCACCACCGCCTGCACCCTGCTCGTCGCTCAGCCCGGCTACGACGACCCGCTGAAAGACCTGCTGCGCAGCGACCACACCTACCTTGAGCCCACCCACCCCGGCCTGGAGGTCTCGCGCACCGCGCACCACACCGCCATCGAAGACCGCCTGGCCCCTGGCGCCGGTGCCCCCGCTGCCATCCGCTCGGCTGGATCGATGCGCCTGGACATCGGCGAATCGCTCACCAACCGCCACGCCGACATCCTGGCCGGCGCCGCGCTCGAGGTGAACGCCCCGGCCGGCGCGGTCAACAACCTTGGCCACACACTCAAGCGCACGCACCGGTTCCACATCACCTCCCAGACCGCCGGCATGGGCGAGTTCGAGTGGACCAAACCCGAGATCAGCGAAATCGTCGGCGAGCTTCCCGCTCGCCTGCACGGTGGCCAGAGCCTGCACCTGGATGCGCGAGACCTGAGCAACATCGACCAGGGCCGCAGCACCGGCCTGGCCACCTCGGGCCTGGACTTCGTGGGCCTGAGCCTGCCCAGCGCGGACAAGCCCCTCGTGGTGGGCGCCAGCCGCCTGTTCGGCCAGGCCCCGGCCTCGCAGGGCTACCTCATCGAAACCGACCCGCGCTTCACCGACCGGCGCCAATGGCTGAGCAGCGACTACCTGCTGACTCAGCTCGCCAGCGACCCCTCCGCCACGCACAAACGCCTGGGCGACGGCTTCTACGAACAGAAACTCATCCGCGAGCAACTGGCCGAACTCACCGGGCGGCGCTTCCTCGACGAATTCGACAACGACGAAGCGCAGTTCCTTGCGCTCATGGACGCCGGCCTCGCCTACGCCCAGGCCTTCGAACTCAAGCCCGGCCTCGCGCTCATGGCCGAGCAGATGGCCCAGCTCACCACCGACCTGGTGTGGCTGGTGCAGCGCGAGGTGGTGCTGCCCGATGGCACCCGGACCACCGCCCTGGTGCCGCAGGTCTACCTGCGCGCCGTGCGCAAGGATGAACTGCTGCCCTCGGGTGCCCTGATCTCGGGCAAGGAGGTCGTGCTGGACATCCAGCGCGATCTGGTGAACGCCGGTGGCCGCATCGAAGGCGACGTGCTGGTGGCGCAAGCCGGGCGCGACATCGCCAACATCGGCGGCCTGATGCAGGGCAGAAGCGAACTGCTGGCCAGCGCGGGGCGCAACCTCACCATCAGCAGCCCCACGCACACCACCCGCTTCTCGGGCGAACACGCCACGCAAAGCCGCACGGAGCTGGCGGGCATCGGTGCGATGCGGGTGACAGGGGTGGCCGGTGATGGTCCTGGCGCGAAGCTGAGCATCCAGGCGGGCCAGGACGTGGTGCTGCAAGGCGCCAGCGTGAGCAACGCGGGCCTAAACGGCACCACCGCCATCGAGGCCGGCCACGACGTGCAACTGCAGACCGTCACCGTGGACAGCGCCAACAGCGTCGTCGCCGACGCGCGCAATTACCGCCACCAGCGCCAGAGCCAGGAAATCGGCTCGGACATCGCGGCACTGGGCGACATCCACGTCACCGCCGGCCGCGACGTGGCAGCGCGCGCGGCCAGCGTGCAGGCCCTGGGTGACGTGAGCGTGCAGGCGGGCAATGACATCCGCCTGGAGGCCGGGCGGGCCACCAGCGAGAGCGACTCCAGCCTGTACCACAAGCGCAGCGGGCCTGTGAGCAAGAAGACCAACGAAGAAGTGCAGAGCGCGGCCAGCGACGTGGCGCTGGGCACCAGCGTGGGCGGTGCCAACGTGGTGATGCAGGCCGGGCGCGACATCCAGCTCCAGGGCAGCGAGGTCAACGCCCAGCACCTGCTGCTGCTCGACGCCGGGCGCGACGTCGTGATCGCCTCGCAGGAGAACCACGAGTCGGGGCACTACTTCAAGGAGACGAAGCAGTCGGGCGTCAGTGCCGACGTGATGGGTGGCATCTCGTACGGCAAGCATCAGCAGAACGTCAACCAGTCATACAGCGCCGTCACCCAGTCTGGCAGTAGCGTCAGCGGTGGCGAGGTGCACATCCAGTCCGGCCGCGACACCGTCGTGCGTTCCAGCGCCGTGTTGGCCGACCACGACATCACCATCCTGGCCGGACGCGATGCCCGCATCGAAGCGGCCAGCGACACGCTGAGCACCAGCGCCGACAGCCACGCCAAATCCAGCAGCATCGGCATTACCCCTGGCGCCAGTGGCCGCTACACCGCCTACGGCAACGTGAAGGCGAATCAGGACGGCATGAGCACCAGCGACACCGCCGTGCAAAGCCTGCTCAGCGCCAACGGCGGCAGCCTCACCATCATTGCCGGCACCGACAGCCAGTACAAAGGCACTGGCGCGGGCAACGTGGACACGCAAGGCGGCACGCTGCTCGCGCAGGACGCCGTAACCGTGTCGGGCAACAACGTCACCCTGAACACGGCCGACAGCCACAGCGACAGCCAGTTCCACGCCCAGACCAAGACCTTCACCGTCGGCAGCCAGCTCAGCGGCGTGGTGGGCAGCGCCATCACCGGCGTGGGCGACATGATCGAAGTCACCCGCCACACCGACAACGACCGCCTAAAGGATGCCGCCGCGCTCAAGGCCGGCTACGACGCCTACAAGCTCGCTGGCGTGAGCGCTGCGGACGTGGCTGCCACGGATGCCGTGGCCGGCACCGCCGCCAACCCCGGTGATCCCAATGCCGCCTCCTTCGGTGTGAGCGTGAACGTGGGCAGCAGCAAGTCCCGCCAGGATGAACGCCAGAGCAGCACCCGGCAAGCGGGCACCGTCATCCAGGCTGGCCAGATCGACATACAGGCACGCGAAGGCGACCTCTTCGCCACGGGCGCCAAATTGCAGGCGCAGGACATCCACCTGCAAGCCGAAGGCGACATCCACCTGCAGGCCGCCCGAAACACCGCTGAACTGCACAGCAGCAACAGCGGGGGCAGCGCCGGCTTGGGTGTGACCTTTGGTGTGGGCGAGCAGACCGGCATCAGCTTCCAGATCAGCGCCAGCCGCGCCAAGGGCAGTGGCGCGGGCAGCGAGACCATTCACGACAACACCGTCGTCACCAGCACCCACAGCGTCACCCTCAAGAGCGGCGGCGACACGAACCTGCGCGGTGCGCAGGTCGCGGGCGACACCGTCACCGCCGACGTGGGCGGCGACCTGAACATCCAGACCCTGCAGGACACCAGCCGCTACGAATCCAAGCAGAAGAACGCGGGCGTGAGCCTCAGCGTGTGCGTGCCCCCGATCTGCTACGGCAACATGGTCACGGGCTCGGCGAGCATGGCCAAGGAGAAGTTCGACCATCACTTCCAGAGCACCAACGAGCAGAGCGGCATTGCAGCCGGCGCGGGGGGCTTCGACATCCAGGTCAAGGGCAACACCGACCTGCAAGGCGGTGCCATCACCAGCAGCGCCGCGCCAGACAAGAACCGCCTGAGCACCGGCAGCCTGAGCTACAGCGACCTCACCAACACCCAGCTCACGCAGGCCGACAGCGAGTCCATGAGCATGGGCTACGGCGGCGGATCGCTCGTCACGACGGTGGCGCTCAACACCGTGTCCAACGTGTTGACCAGCGAGACCGGTGAGCGGGGCTTGCCCGAGGGCAGGAACGAGGCCAGCACCACGCTCAGCGTCATCAGCCCGGCCACGGTGGCTATCACGGGCACCGGCTCAGACGCCACCGATGCCAAGAGCGAAGAGAACGTGGCGGTGCTCACCTCAAGGGACGCCAGCACGGCCAACGAAGCCCTGAGCAACACGCTCACGCTGCAGCAGGCGCAGGAGCTCAAGGCCCACCAGGACGAAGCGCGCCAGAACCAGATCGCGGCCAACTACGTCGGTGCGGTGATCACCAACGGCATTGGCGACATTGCCCAGCAACAAGGCTGGCCTGACGGCAGTTGGCAGAAGACGGCGCTGCACGGCATGGCCGGGCTGATCCAGGCCGGCGTGGCCGGCACCGATCCGGCCAAGGCGATGACGGCGGCGATGCTCAGCGAGCAGATGACGCCGGTGCTGGCCGAGTACCTGCAGGGCCAGGGCATCGACCCGCGTAGCCCGGAGTTCAAGGCGCTGATGGCGGCGGGCTCGGTGCTGCTGGGCTCGGCCTTCGATGCGGCCAATGTGACGGTCACGGCGACGGTGAACAACTATCTGAGTCACCAGGAACGCGTGACCTACAACAAGGCCGATAAGGCATGCAAAACCTCGGGTCAGC
Source organism: Hydrogenophaga sp. (assembly GCF_035481345.1). Classification (GTDB taxonomy): domain Bacteria; phylum Pseudomonadota; class Gammaproteobacteria; order Burkholderiales; family Burkholderiaceae_C; genus Hydrogenophaga. The sequence goes on from NZ_DATIGV010000009.1 coordinate 6,387, forward strand.
AGTGCGCCACTGCCGCGGCGCTGAAGTACAAGGACGAACTCAGTGACCGGCTGCTGGCCAATGC
>NZ_DATIGV010000010.1:0-13896 GCF_035481345.1 Hydrogenophaga sp.
GCGCACGCTGGCCTTGAGCCGCCGCTGCGCGCGCGAGTAGTCCATGCGGTCGATCACCACGCGCAGGCTCGCGACGGGAGACCATTCGGCGCACTGGCTTTCGCACAGGCGCCAACCCGGCAGCCGCGCGCGCAGCGCCGAGGCGAACTCGCGCGACATGCCCACCTCGATGCGCTCGGCCCAGAAGGTATCGGGCCACTCGGTGAGGGTGCTGTCGTCGATGCGGTAGCGCACGCGCCGCGAAACGAGGTACTCGGGAATCTCCAGGCGCGCGAGCGCCAGCGTGGTGCTGTCGCCGGGCGGTGCGGCCAGCGGCGTGGGCGCGCCCGCCGAGGCGCCGGGCAAGGTCAGCAGCGTGGGCGGGCGATCGGGTGCGGACACGCAGCCGGTGACGAGGGCCATGGTGGCCACCGCGAGCGCGATGGCCGCGGCGCGGCGGTGGAGCAGGGTCGTGGTCATTCGCGTCGGTTCCCGAAAATGATGGCGTTGGGTTTCTCCTCGAGCAGTTCGCTGAAGGAGCGCAGCCCGCGCGCGGCCTGCGAGAGGTCGCGCACGGCGGTCTCCAGGTCCGCGCGCAGCGGCGCGTCCGGCGCGGAGATGTCGGCCAGGCGGTTCATCGCCAGCCGGGCGGACTCGGTGGCCTCGCGCGCGCCCACCAGCGCCTGCTGCAGCTCGGGGCGCGCCTCGCGCACCGTCTGCTCGGCGCTGAGCGACAGGCGCTCGATGGACGCCAGTGTGGCGGTGGAGCTGGCCTGGAGCTGGCGGATGGTCTCGGTCGCCGCCACCAGCGTCTGCCGCGACGCCACGGTCGTCTGCTTCAGTTCGGCCGAGGCATCGGTCAGCGCCGTCTGCACGCCGCCGAGCGTCTTCTGCACCGCCACCAGGGTGTTGCGCATTTCTTCGGCCGTGGCCCGCATCTCGCTCACGGTCTCGCGCAGTGGCAGCTCGGCCACCTGCTCGATCAGCGGGCCGAAGCGGTCCTGCAGCGCGGGAATCTCGGGGTGGCGCGACCCGCCGTACAGCTTCGCGGGCGTCTGCGGCTCGAAGTCGAGTTCCACCGCTTTCTGGCCGGTGACGATGCTCTCGGACACCAGCCGCGCGCGCAGGCCACGGGTCACCAGCGTGGGAATGTCGGCGCCCGCATCGGCGAGCGCCGGTGCCTGCAGCTTCATCACCACCGGCACCGTGGTGCGCAGCGTTGCACCATCGACGCGGATGCCGATCTCGGTGACCTGGCCGATGGCCACGCCCCGAAAGGTCACCGGCGCGCCCACGTACAGGCCGCTCACGTTGTCCTCGTAGAACACCGTCGCCTTCTGCTGGTCGCTGAACCAGTCGCTGCCGCTGAGCCAGAAGATGCCGGCCAGCACGATGAACAGCGCGGCGGCGACGAAGCTGCCGATGAGGAGGGCGTTGCGTTTCATGCGGGATCTCCACGCGCGGGTGGCGCTGGCGGGTCGGGAGGGGCTTGCCTTCGCAGGAAGGCATCGACTGTGGGATGGACGCGGGTCTGCACGAGTTCACTCGGGCGGCCGTGCGCGATCGGTTGCTTGCTGTCCGCGTCGAGGAAGATGCCGTCGTCGGCGATGGCGAACAGGCTCGGCAGTTCGTGGCTGACGAAGACCACCGCCGCGCCCGTGCGCTCGCGGATGTCCAGGATCAGGTCGTCGAGCCGGCGCGAGCTGATCGGGTCCAGGCCCGCCGAGGGCTCGTCGAGGAACAGCAGCGGCGGCTCGGAGGCGATGGCGCGCGCCAGGCCCGCGCGCTTCTTCATGCCGCCGCTCAGGCTGGCCGGCAGCTTGTCGGCGGCATCGGCCATGCCCACCCATTCCAGCACCTCGCGCGCACGCGCCTCCTGCGCCGCGGTGTCCAGCGATGTCTGCCGCGCCAGCGCCAGGCACACGTTTTCCAGGACCGTCATGGACGACCACAGCGCCGCGCTCTGGAACAGCATGCCGAACTTCAGGCGCATGGCCTCGCGCTCGGCCTCGGTGGCGGCCCAGTAGTCCACGCCGCCGTGAAGCACCGCGCCGCTGGCGGGCGCCAGCAGGCCCACCAGGTGCTTGAGCAGCGTGCTCTTGCCGCAGCCGCTGCCGCCCATCACAGCAAAGATGCGCCCGGGCTCCACGTCGAAAGACACGCCGCGCTGGATCAGCTTCTCGCCGAAGCGCATTTCCAGGTTCTGCACGCTCAGCAAGGCCATTCAGATCCCCAGCGTGTTCGCCACCAGCGCGAACACGGCGTCGATGACGATGATGGCCACGATGCTGGTGACCACCGCGCCCGTGGTGGCCACGCCCACGCCAGCGGCGTTGCGCTGCGCGTACAGGCCGTGGTAGCAGCCCACCATGCCGATGAGCGCGCCGAACACCAGCGACTTGGCCGCGCCCAGGCCGAGGTGGGTCCAGGCCAGCGCCTCCGCGGTGCGGTTCATGTACGCCGCGGGCGAGAGTTCAAGCATCACCGAGGCCACCACCATGCCGCCCACCAGGCCCGCGAGGCAGGCGAACACGAAGAGCAGCGGCATCATCACCAGCAGCGCCGCCACGCGCGGCAGCACCAGGAAATCCATCGCGGGCAGGCCCAGCACCTCCAGCGCGTCCACCTCCTCGTTGGTCTGCATGGTGGCCAGTTCGGCCGCGAAGGCCGCGCCGGTTCGCCCGGCGATGACGACGGCGGTGATGATGGCCGCCATCTCGCGCGCCACCGAGATCGCGACCAGATCGGCCACGAAGATGCCGGCGCCGAATTTGAGCAACTGCACCGCGCCCACGAAGGCGAGGATGGCGCCCACGAGGAAGTTGACGAGGCAGACGATGCCCACGGCGCGGGCGCTGGTGTCGGCCAGCACCCGCGCCGCGTCCTGCGCGCGGTAGCGGCGGCGCCCGCCGAGCGCGGCACCGGCCGACAGCAGCACCTCCCCAAGGAAGGTGAGCGGCCGGCGGGCGAAGGCGAGGGAGGGCTTCAGCAAGCGCGGGTCTCCCGGCCCACGGGGGTGGCAGCGAGAATGGCTGTCATCGGACGCATCTTATGCAGTCCACCGGAAACAACCAATGGAAGACCCCAGCTACACCGAACTGCGCGGCGTGGACATCACCATGCTGCGCGCCTTTGACGCCCTGATCCGCGAGCGCAGCGTGTCGCGCGCGGCGGCGCGCCTGTTCCTGAGCCAGCCGGCCGTCAGCGCCTGTCTCAAGCGCCTGCGCGTGGCCTTCGACGACGATCTCTTCGTGCGCACGCAGTACGGCGTCGAGCCTACGCCCCGCGCGCTGGCGCTGGCGCCCAACGTCGAGACGGTGCTCTCGGAACTGCAGCGGCTCATGAGCCGCCACCAGCCCTTCGATCCGGCCGCCTCCGACCGCATCCTGCGCGTGGCGGGCAGCGACCACCTTTGCCGCACGCTGATGCCCGAGTTGTGCCGCACGCTCGGCGCGCTGGGTTCGCGCATGCGCGTGGCCTGGTCGCTGGCCGACTACAGCAAAACCGCCGAGGAACTGGCGCGCGGCGACGTCGACCTCGCGCTGATCCCGCGCATCACACAGGTCACAGGCGTGCAAACCACCACCCTGTGCGAAGACTCCTACGTGGGCGTGGCGCGCCAGGGCCACCCGGTGCTCGCCAGCGGGCTGGACCTCGACGCCTTCTGCGCCTGGCCGCACGTGGTGCTGGGCCAGTCGCGTTCGGTGCTGGACGACACCATCGACAGCCACCTCGCGCGGCTGGACCGTCGCCGCGTGGTGCAGGCCGGCGTCAACTCCTTCAGCCAGATGGTGGACCTGCTGGCCGAGACCGACCTGATCGCCGTCTTCCCCCAGCGCGTGGCGCGCCGCTACCTGCACGTCCTGGGCTCGTGCCCGCTGCCCTTCGAGCTGCCCGACTACCGCCTGCACGCCTGCTGGCACAAGCGCAGCGAGGCCGACGAGGCGGTGGTCTGGCTGCGCGGGCAGGTGATCGAGGCGATCGAGCGCACGCTCTGAACGCCCGCGCCGCGTGGGCAGCTATCAGCCCCACGCATATCTCATATCCAAACGTTTGCTTTGCCCGGGCGCGCGCCACGGCCTATCGTGCGGGCCCTCGCATCCCCCATACCCACGACGGAGACAAGCATGAACCGACGCGACCTGGTGGCCCTGGGCCTGGCCTCGCCCTTCCTTGGCACGGCCCTGGCCCAATCGACGCCCAGCTTCCCCAACCGCCACGTGCGCCTCATCGCCTTCGGCGAACCCGGCGGCCCGCTGGACATCCTGGGCCGCGTGTTCGCCGAGCGCCTGTCCAAGACCTGGGGCCACCCCGTGGTGGTGGAGACCAAGCCCGGCGCGGGCGGCATGATCGCCGCCGACTTCGTGGCCAAGGCGCCGGCCGACGGGCACACCTTGCTGTTCACCATCACGCACACCCAACTGGTGCTGCCCTTTCTGCAGAAGACGCCGTACGACCCGATCAAGGACTTCCAGCCGCTCACGCCCGTGGGCGTCGGTGGCCCGGTGCTGATGGTGCGCAGCGACGCGCCGGTGAACAACGTTCAGGAGTACGTGGCCTGGGCCAAGGCCAGAGGCCGCATCACCTGCGCCACCTGGGGCCAGGGCACGGCGGCGCACCTCTACACCGAGCTGCTGAAGAAGCAGAGCGGCGCGCCCATCGACCATGTGCCCTACAAGGGCCAGGCCGGCGCGCACATCGACCTGTTCGGTGGCGTCATCGATTCGGCCTGGGCCAACCCGTCCACCGCCAAGGTGCACCTGCAGGGGGACAAGAGCTCGGGCGGCAAACCCAAGGTGCGGGTCATCGCCATCGCGGGCAGCCAGCGCAGCGGCACGCTGGCGGACGTGCCCACCTTCGTGGAGCAGGGCTTCAAGGGTGGCTTCGAGACCGAGAGCTGGTTCGGCTTCCTCGCGCCTGCGAAGACGCCGCGCCCCGTCGTCGAGCAGATCGTCCAGGGTCTTCACGAGACCGCAAAGACCGACGAGGTGCGCCAGCGCCTGGTCGACCTCGGCCTGACGCCGCTCACGCAAAGCCCCGAGGCGTTCGCCGCCGCGCAGCAGAAGGAACTGCCTCAATGGGAGGCACTGATCCGCGCGGCCGGCATGCGCGCCAGTTGATCGCAAGGAAGCCATGAACGCACGAGTGATTCCCATCGTTCCCGACCAGGGCACCGCCTACGGCCGCCCGGCGCCCACCCACCGCAAGGAACTGACCGAGGTGGGCGCGGGCACGCCCATGGGCGAGCTGCTGCGCCGCTACTGGCACCCCATCGGCCTGAGCACCGACGCCACCGACACGCCGCGCCAGGTGCGCGTGCTCGGTGAAGACCTGATCCTTTTTCGCGACCAGCAGGGCCGCGCCGGCCTGGTCTACCCGCACTGCGCGCACCGCGGCACCTCGCTGCTGTACGGAAAGGTGGAGGCGAACGGCATCCGCTGTTGCTACCACGGCTGGTTGTTTTCGGTGGACGGCCAATGCCTGGAGCAGCCCTGCGAGCCCGAGGGCGGCAAGTTTCGCGACAAGGTGCGCCAGCCCTGGTACCCGGTGCAGGAACGGTACGGCCTGATCTGGGCCTACATGGGCCCGCCCGGGAAAAAGCCCACGCTGCCGCGCTACGAGGCGCTGGAGAACCTGGACGCGGGCGAGTTCCTCGAGGCCAACGACCGCAGCATCGGCGGCGGCGGCCCGCAGATCATCGACTGCAACTGGCTGCAGCACTACGAGAACCTGGTCGACCCCTTCCACGTCGTGGTGCTGCACTCCACCTTCAGCGGCACGCAGTTCGTCGAGCAGATGGCGCTCATGCCCCAGGTCACCTGGGACCGCGTTGAACTCGGCGTGCGCACGACCTCGGTGCGCCGACTCGACGACGGCAAGACCTTCCGCCGCGTGAGCCAGGCCGCCATCCCCACGCTGCGCGTGATCCCCAGCCCGCGCCTGGGCAAGTTCGGGCGCGTGGAGTCGTTGGGCTGGATCCTGCCCATCGACGACCACCACTTCCGCATCTACGTGGTGGGCCGCGTGAGCGAGGTGGGTGAACTGTCGAAGATGCGCTCGCGCCAGAACGGCAAGCTGTGGGAAGAACTCACGGCCGAGGAGCACCGCGCCTCGCCGGGCGACTACGAGGCCATGGTCAGCCAGGGAAGGATCGCCAGACACTCCGAGGAGCACCTGGCCACCTCCGACCGCGGCATCGTGATGCTGCGCCGCTACCTGCAAAGCCAGCTCGAGGCCGTGCAGCGCGGCGAAGACCCGGCCGGCGTGAGCTTCGACCCCGACGCCCCGCCGGTCTTCTTCGACGCGGGCAATTTCCTGGAAAGCTGAAGCGCCCGATGAGCCTGGACTTCATGGTCAAGGTCGCCCGCAAACGCGCGGAAGCCGAGGACATCGTTCTGCTGGACCTGGAGCGTGAAGGTGCAGCGCTGCCCGCCTTCACCGCCGGCGCGCACATCGACGTGAAAACGCCCTCGGGCGCGGTGCGCCAGTACTCGCTGTGCAACGCCCCCGGCGAGCCCGGCCCGTACCGGATCGCCGTGCTGCGCGAGGCCGGCGGCCGTGGCGGCTCGGCCTCGATGCACGACGCGCTGGCCGAAGGCGACACGCTGCAGGTCTCGGCGCCGCGCAACCACTTCGCCTTGAGCGAGGGCGCGGGCCCGAGCCTGCTGTTCGCGGCCGGCATCGGCATCACGCCTCTCATGGCCATGGCCGAGACCCTGCATGCCCAGGGGCGAGACTTCACGCTGCACTACTGCACGCGCAGCGAGGCCCGCACGGCCTTCCTGCGGCACCTGCGCGGGCGGCCCTACGCGGACCGCGTGCGCTTTCACTTCGATGGCGGCGAGGCCGATCGGCGGCTGGACATCGGCGCCGCGCTGGCCGAGGCGCCGCCGGGGGCACACGTCTACGTCTGCGGGCCGCAGGCCTTCATTACCGGTGTGCAGGAGAGCGCGGCCCGCGCTGGCTGGCCAAGCGACCGCGTGCACTTCGAGCATTTCTCCGGTGCCACCGTGAACACGGGCGGCGACGGTGCCTTCGACGTGGTGCTGGCGCGCAGCGGGCGCACGGTGCGCATCGCGCCCGGCGTGTCCATCACCCAGGCCCTGGCGGCCCAGGGCGTGGCCATCGAGACATCGTGCGAGCAGGGCGTGTGCGGCACCTGCCTCACCGCCGTGCTGGAAGGTGAGGTCGACCACCGCGACCTCTACCTCATGCCCGACGAGCAAGCCCGGCACACGCAGATGCTGCCGTGCTGCTCGCGCGCGAAGTCGGCGCGGCTGGTGCTCGACCTTTGAGGCGTCAGAAGCCTCAGAAGCCTCAGAAGGTGATGTTCACCGACGGCGCGCTGCGCCGGGCCTCGCCGTGGTACACGGCCTCGATGTTGTTGCCATCGGGGTCGAGCGCGAACGCGGCGTAGTAGCCGGGGTGGTACTGGCGTTCGCCCGGCGCGCCGTTGTCCCGGCCGCCGCTGGCCAGGGCCGCCCGGTGGAAGGCCTCGACCATCGCCCGGTTCTTCGCCTGGAAGGCCAGGTGGTGGCGCCCCGTCAGCACGCCTGCGGCGGCGGCGCTGTCGGGCGTGGAGATGAACAGCTCGTCCGCCCAGAAGTACGTGTCGCCTTCGCCTCCCATGGGAATCTCCAGCGCGTCGAACACGGCCGCGTAGAAGCGCTTCGCGGCGGGCAGGTCCTTCACGACGAGCTGGAGGTGGTCGATCAGACTACCGCGGTGCAGGGATTGCGTGCTCATTCGGTGCTCCTTGATTCGATGTCCTTGGGGGCGCGGGCAAGCGCCATGCCCGCTCGCACGGTACACGGCTCAGGGCCGCCGCTGCATCCCCAGCGCATGCAGTGTGTCGATCAGTGTGCGCAACATCCACGCGGCGAGCCGTTCGGGCCAACTGCCGGCGGCGCCCTGGGGCGTGGCCACCGGCGGTCGCCGCCCGGCCTCGCGCGCGCCAAAACCCAGCCGCTGCAGCACCGCGCCTTCCGTGGCGTCGGGCGCATGGCCGGGGCCGAACACCAGTTCCAGCCGGCGCACGCCCTGGGCGTGCAGGGCCTCCATGAGCGGCACCAGTGCGGCCCGTTCGGGCCGCCAGAAGATGGCCTCGCGCGCGTGGCGCGGCGTGTCGAGGACGATGAGCACCTCGTCCCGCGCCGAGGCGTGGGGCAGGCAGTCGCGCCAGTCGCCGCCGGCCACCACCGCGTGGTCCAGGCCCCGGGGCTGGTGCGCGAAGGCGCGCGTGCAGAGCACCGTGACCGGCACCGCCCCCACCTGGCCCAGCCGCTCGCGCAGCACGGCGGCGCCCGCGCGGCCGACGGCACCGAGCACGAGCACGCGCGAAGGGGACGGTGGCTGGCGCATCGGGTCGAGGTGATCAGGAGGAAGGGAAGGGTGCCGCGAGCGCGAACCACACGCCCAGCGCCACCGAGATGATGAAGGCGCCGTCGAGCAGGCCCGCCAGCAGGAAGACCTTGGGTTGCAGGGCCTCCATCATCTCCGGCTGGCGCGCCGAGGCGTCCAGGTAGCGGCTGGCCATGATGCCGATGCCAATGCACGAGCCGAGGGCGCCCAGGCCGATCATGTGGCCGACGGCGAGGGGGAGTTGAGAGAGGTCCGACATGTGAGGCTCCTTGGTGTTGATGGGCTCACTGTGCCGGCCCCAGCGCACGACATCCATGACCCGGGAGGTCATGGCGGCGCTGCCGATGGGTGTGCGCAGAGGGTCTGCTTCTCGCGCCAGCGGGTCTCTTCTTCCAGGTAGCGGATGCGCGTGGCGCCGCGGCTTTGCAGGATCAGCCCGGCCCTGATCTCGGGCAACAGCGCCGCCGTGGGGTGAGAGGTATTGGCGTCGTAGCGCCAGGCCACGCCGCTGCGCAGGTCCACCAGTTCGATCTTGCCGCGATTGGGCGGCACCGTACCGGCCAGCACGATCCAGGGCTCGCCCGCCGTGTGCGAGGCCCGGTGCAGCGTCTGCAGGGTGATGGGGTAGGTGCGCTGGCGCTGCAGCGTGGCGGTGTCCCACTGCGCCACCTCGGCGCGCTGCTCGCGGCCGGGCGCCGGGGGCAGGCGGGCGGCCGACACCAGCCGGCGGCCCTCGTCCAGGAACAGCAGGGCGAGTACGTCCGAGCGCGCGACCTGGTCCTGTGGCGATACCTGCCGCACGATGTCCCACCGCGGGGTGCCCTCAGTGATCCGCAGCCGCAGCAGCAGCAAGTCGCCGTGTGAGGTGCCGACAGCGATCTGGCCCGAGGCGCGGTCGACGCCGATCGCGGTGACCTGGCCGTCGCGTTCCATCTTGAGTCGCGACCCGACCATGGCGCGCTTCGCATGGTCGTAGATCAGCAGTTCGCTGGAGTCGGCGATGAGGTAGAGCCCGCGCACCGGGCTGGCGGCGATCGGCCCCGGTGACCACTGGCCCTTGAGCGTGTGCAGCAGCTCACCGCTGCGCGCGTCCCAGACGCGCGTGCCCGGGCTGTCGTCGTGCGGCGGCTCGCTGGACAGGCCGTTGCTGAGCACGATGCCATCTTCGACGCCGAAGGCGATGTGTTCGGTGCGCGCCGTGTGCGCCTCGCGCATGCGGCGCACACCGGCCTCGCGCGCGTCCCACAGTTCGAGCCGCCCGCTCTCGCGCCCGATGGCCAGCACGCGCAAGCCGGGGTCGAACACCGCCGTGGCCGCGCGGTCGTCGCCATTTCGCTGCACGTCGATGAAGGTCTGCACGAAGTCGGGGTGGATGCGCGGCGGCCACAGGCCGCAGGACAGCATCACCGGCAGGCAGGCCAGCATGGCGAGCCACCGCAGGCCAGTGAGGGCGGATCGGTGGCGTTGCTGAGGCACGGACGGCATGGCGTGGTCTCCCCTGGCGATGACGCGCAGCGGGCTTGCTGGCGTGCCGGTGCGCCGGCCGATGTTAAGGCCGCCGCCTCAGCGCCCCCGCCCCCAGCCCAGCCACACGCCAGCGCCGGTCACCGAACCCAGGCACAACCACGACACCCAGTCCCAGGGCCCGTCGCCCAGCAGCGCCGTGACCAGGCCGACCGCCGAGGCCAGCGCGATCACCACCGGCCAGGCCCACACGGGGCCCAGGGCGTTCCACAGTGCCTTCATGGGTGGGTCGCCTCGCGGTTGAGGCCCGGCGCTTCGCGGCCCGTCAGGGCGGGAGGCGCCAGTTCGGCCGCATCGGTGCTGGTGGTGGCGCCGCGCCGCAGCCACAGGTACAGCCCGCTGCCCAGCACGATGATGGTGAGGATGTCGAGCACGGCCCAGATGATCTGCATCGGCCGCCCGCCGTAGTCGCCGAAGTGCAGCGGCTGTGAGATGAGCAGCCCCGTGAGGTACCAGGGCAACTCTCGGCTGTCCGTCACCCGGCCGGTGACGGCGTCCACCAGCACGGGCTTGAACAGGCGCGAGTTGAGCGGCTCGGTGCCGCGCATGAACACGCCGTAGTGGTGTGGGCTGGTGAACAAGGTGCCGGGGAAGGCCACGAAGCCCACCTTCATCGAGGGCTCCAGCGCCACCGCGGCCGACACCGCCGCCTGCAGGGAGCCGAGCCGATCCCGCTCCAGCGGTGGCCGGCCCTGGTAGGGCGCCACCATCTCGGCCATCTGGTCCGTCTGCCAGTAGCGCACCACCAGGTCGGCCCAGGTGTTGATGACGCCGGTGGCGCCGACCACGAACAGCCAGGTCAGCGTGACGATGCCCAGGAGGTTGTGCAGGTCCAGCCAGCGCACACGGGTCGATCGGTCGCGCCGCACCTCGCCGAAGCGCAGCTTGCGCATGAAGGGCGCGTACAGCACCACGCCCGAGACGATGGCCACCAGCAGCAACAGGCCCATGAAGCCGAGGAACAGCGTGCCCGGCAGGCCCGCGAACAGGTCCACGTGCAGCGAGAACATGAGGTACATGAAGCCACTGTCCAGCGGCGGCTGGCCGAGCTTCTCGCCCGTGCGCGCGTCCACCGCCACCTGTTTGAGGCCCGAGTTCGACAAGGGCGTGTCCGACAGCGTGACGTACCAGACGCGGTCGTCGTCCTCCTCCTGCGAGACGTACATGCCACCCTTCTCCGGGTGCTCGGCGATGGCGATCTCCATCACGCGGTCCAGGCTGATGCGCGGCGCGTCGGCCGCCATCTCGGGCGCCTCTATCTCGGTGCCCAGCAGGTGGCCGATCTCGTGGTGGAAGATGAGCGGCAGGCCGGTGAGGCACAGCAGCAGCATGAAGATGGTGCAGACCAGGCTGCTCCACTTGTGCACCCAGGACCAGGCGCGTAGGGCGCGTGGGCTCGGCATCAGAAGTCCACGCTGGCGCTGACGACGAAGGTGCGCGGCGCGCCGAGCACCAGGTAGCCCCGGCCCGGGAAGCCGCCGGCGGAGGCCCAGTAGCCCTTGTCGAACAGGTTCTCCACGCGACCGCGCAGGGTGAGCAGCCGGCCGTTGAATTCGGTGAGGTAGCGCGCCCCCAGGTCCACGCGCGTCCACGAGGGCACTTCCTGCGCGTTGGCGCCGTCGGCGTACTGCTTGCCGGTGTGGATGAGGCGCGCATCCAGCGTCAGGCCACGCGCGACGGGCAGGTCCCATTCCACGCCGAGGTTGAGCTGGTGCTCGGGCACACCGATCGGATCCTTGCCGTCATTGACCCCGCCCTGGGTGCGCATCTGCGTCGCGTCCAGCAGCGTCAGGCCGCCGAGCACGCGCACCGACTTGGCGGGCGCGCCGAAGACGTTGAGTTCCAGGCCGCGGTTGCGCTGCTCGCCGAACACGCCAAAGACGTTGTTTTCGACGTAGGCGCTGGGCTTGCGCTGCGAGAACAGCGCCACGCTGGCGCCGATGCGCCCGCCGTCGTACTTGGCGCCGATCTCCTTCTGTTTGGAGACGTAGGGCGCGAAGATCTGGCCGGCGTTGGTGATGCCGATGCCCGAGGCGGTGTCGCCCTTGACCAGGCCTTCGGCGTAGTTGGCGTACAGCGACCAGCCGCTGGCGGGCTTGACCACCAGGCCCAGCACCGGCGAGGTGCGGCTCTCGTCGTAGTGCGATTCCTGTGCGCCGGTGTTGTAGTTGTAGGCGGTGTTGCGCAGGGTCTGGTGGCGCGCGCCCAGGGTCAGGCGCAGGCTGTCGCCCATGAAGGACAGGGTGTCCGCGATGGCCAGGCTGCGGGTGCCCAGTCGCTCCACCAGCAGCGGGTTGCCCAGGTCGCCGCCGACGAAGAAGTCGGGCGTCGGTGCGGCCACGGGGAAGGGCTGGTGGAGGTTGTTGGCGTAGCCGGCGAAGTCGGAGAACGCATAGGCGTTGCGCTCGCGCGAGTTGAGCGTGGCGGCCGACACGTTGAACTCGTGGCCCACGCTGCCGGTGCGCGCGCGCCCGCGCAGGCCGATCTCGGCCGTGTACAAGGTCTGCTCGCGCACGTTGTCGAAGCGGTAGGCCGTGGTGTTGCCGGCGGCGTCGGTCAGGGTCGGGTTGGACAGCCGGTTGTCCTCATCGCCCCGGCGCGCGCCGATGGCGCCCCAGGCCAGCAGCGTGTCGCTCAGGTCCACCTCGGCGCGCACGGTGCCGAAGAGGTCGCGGCCGTCGGAATACGTCCAGGGCTGGGCGAAGTTGTGCGACGCCTCGGGTGCGTCCGTGATGGGCGCGCCGTTGGCGGCGGGCGTGACGTTGGGACGCGGCTCGCGCAGGCGGTTGTCCTGGTAGCCCAGGTCGGCCGAGAGGCGCACGCCGCGGCCGCGCCAGTCCAGGCCCACGGCGGCCACGTCCAGGGTCTGCTTCTCGCCGTCCACGCCGGTGCCGCCGTCGCGCCGCGCCAGGTTCAGGCGCAGGCCGGTGGCCTGGTCGGGGCCGAAGCGGCGCGCCAGGTCGGCCGCCAGCGAGACCTGCCCGCCCGTCTGCACGCCCGCGGTGACGCGGCTCAGCGGCTCGTTGGGGGCGCGCTTGGGCACCACGTTGATGAGGCCGCCCAGGCCACCGCCTGCGCTGCTGCCGGGCCCCGCGCCGCCGACGAAGGCGTTGGCGCCGCGCAGGATCTCCACGCGCTCGATGAACTCGGTGGCCATGTACTGGCGCGGCACCAGGCCGTACAGGCCGTTGTAGGCCACGTCGTCGGAGAACACCGGCAGGCCGCGGATGAAATAGACCTGCTGGAAGTTGCCGAAGCCACGCCCTGCGCGCACCGAGGCGTCGTTGAGCAGCACGTCGCCCACGCTGCGGGCCTGCTGGTCCTGCATCAGCTCGGCCGTGTAGGCGGTGGTGGAGAAGGGCGTGTCCATGAGGTCGAGGTTGCCCAGCACGCCCACGCGGCTGCCGCGCGCGACCTGGCCGCCCGCGAAGGGCGCGCTCAGGCCTTCGGCGGAAGCGTCGGCGTTGGCCCGCACGGTGACGGTGGACAGCGTGCCGCCGCTGGGCTCGGCGGCGGGCGCCGCGCTTTGCTGCGCGTGCGCGGCGGTGGCGAGCCAGGCGGCCAGGGCCAGCGCGCTCAGGCGCGGGGCGGCGGATGGGGTGCGAGGGGCGTTCATGGACGGTCTCCGAAGCGGGCGGGTGCGGGGAATGGGAAAGGAATGCGGGAGGCGGTGGGGCGCGGGCCGGTCGGGATTCAGGCGGGGCGGCGCGAGAGCCACATCGCCACGCCCGTGGCCGACACGGCCAGCAGCATCACCCACACCAGCGCGGCCATGCTGGGGTGGTCGGCGGCCAGGCACAGGCCGAGCGAAGCCGCCAAGGCCAGGGCGCCGGCCTGGCGCAGCCGGGCTTGCGCCGTGGGCGACAGCGGGGCGCGCGCGCCGGCCACCTGGGCCCAGTGCGCGGGCATGGCCAGCGCGAACGCGGTCATGCCGGCGAGGCTGCACAGCGCGGCCAGCACGAGCAGGGCGGCTTCAGACATGCGCGGCCTCCTCGCCCGGCAGGGCCGGCGTGGCGGGAGCGGGAGTGGCGG
>NZ_DATIGV010000011.1:0-11588 GCF_035481345.1 Hydrogenophaga sp.
AGGTCGTTGAGCAGCGAGTTCATGGGGTTCATGTCGGTCCGGGGCCGCTCAGGTGGGCGGGCACGTCAAGATCGGAGGGCAGGTGCGGCTCGCTGCGGCGCTGGCCCTGGCGGAAGGCCTTGAGCGCGAGCACGTGGCGCAACACCACGGCCACGGCCTGGTACAGCGCGGCGGGAATCTGCTGGCGCACCTGGCTGGTGTGGTAGACGGCGCGCGCCAGCGGCGGCACGCGCAGCACCTCCACGCCCGCCTCCTCCGCGACGCGGCGGATGTAGAACGCCATCTCGTCCAGGCCCTTGGCCACCACGAAGGGGGCGTCGGCTTTCTGCGTGTCGTACTTGATGGCCACGGCGTAGTGCTCGGGGTTGACGATGACCACGTCGGCGGTGGGCACGGTCTTGCGCACGCCGCGCCGTGCGATCTGCTGCTGGATCTGGCGGATGCGCTGCTTCACCTCGGGCCGGCCTTCGGTGGTCTTGTGCTCTTCCTTGATGTCGCGCTTGCTCATGCGCTGCTCGCGCAGGTAGACCAGGCGCTGGATGGGCACGTCGATGAGCGCGTAGAGCACGAACACGGCCACCAGCGAGAACACGGCGGCCTGCGCCAGCGACAGGGCCTGCGGCAAGGCCTCGCCCAGGGGCAGCGCGGTCACGCGCAGGAAGCCCTTGATGCTGCCGTTCATGACGTAGTAGAGGACGCCGAACAGCGTGAAGGCCTTGAGCGCGGTGGTGGCGAACTCGGCCAGGTGCTTGGCCTTGGTGATGCGCTGGAAGTAGTTCATCGGGTTGAGCCGTTCCAGCTTGGGGATGAGGTTCTCGGTGCTGAGGATCCAGCCGCCGGGGAACAGCGAGGCGGCCAGCACGCACAGTGGCACGATGAACAGCGGCAGCAGCATCTTGGCCAGCAGCAGCATCACGGGCACGAAGGCGTGCGAGAACAGGTTGTCGAGCGCGCCGTCGCCCTCGGCCACCACGAAGCCCAGCGCGAAGAGGCGGCGGAAGTCGGCCAGGTAGCCCGGCGCCAGCAGCACGATGGCCTGCAGGCACACCACCAGGCCCACGGCGGTGGCCAGGTCCTTCGAGCGCGCCACCTGTCCCTGCTCGCGCGCCTTGCGCAGCTTCTGCGGTGTGGCGGCTTCGGTCTTGTCGCCGGTCTGGTCCTGGGCCATGGCTCAGTTCCGCATGAGCTGTTCGAGCATTTCGAGAACCCGCGTGGTGAGGTTCACGTATTGCTGCGGGATGAGCTGCAGCATGCCGCCGAGCATGAACAGGCCGAAGACGATGATGAGCGAGAAGCCCAGGGAGAACAGGTTGAAGGTGGGTGCCACGCGGTTGAGGAAGCCGAAGCCGATCTGCACCACCAGGGCCGAGAAGATCACCGGCAGCGAGAGCAGCAGCGCGGCCGAGAACACCCAGCCCACCTGCAGCGGCAGCACGGTGAGCGCCTGCTCGGGAATGCCCGCGCCCACCGGCCAGGCGCGAAAGCTCGAACCCATGACACCGCTGAACACCAGGTGGCCGTCCACCGCGAAGAAGATGAGGATGGTGAGGATGTAGATGAGCGCGCTCACCACGTCGGACGAGGCGCCGCTCATGGGGTCGTTCATCTGCGCCATGGCCAGGCCCATCTGGCTGGAGGCCATGTAGCCCAGCAGCGCGAACACGGCCATGATCATCTGGAAACCGATGCCGATGATGAGCCCGATGGCCACCTGCTCGATGGTGGTGACGATGCCCAGCAGCGAGAACGGGGAGATCGGTTGCGGCGGGGCGGCGATGGGCAGCAGCACCACGGCCAGCGTCAGCGCCAGCAGCACGCGCACGGTGACGGGCACCATGTTCTCGCCGATGACGGGCATGAACGTGAGGATGGCCAGCACCCGAACGAAGGGCCACCACAGCGCCATGAGCGTGGCGAGCATCTGGCCGAAGACGGGTTCCATGGCGCGGGGCTCACAGGGCCAGTTGCGCCGCGCGTTCGAAGATGGCGCGCGCGTAGTCCATGAGCCTGCTGGTGAGCCAGGTGCCCATGACGATGATGGACGCCAGCGTGACCAGCAGGCGCGGCAGGAAGCTCAGGGTCTGTTCGTTGATCTGCGTGGCGGCTTGGAACAGGCTCACCAGCACGCCCACGATGAGGCCGGGCGTGATGAGCATGGTGACGATCAGCACCACCAGCTTGAGGCACTCGGCCACCAGTTCGACGGCGATCTCGGGGGTCATCGCTTGGCCTCGCTAGATGGCGCGCACGCTGGTGACCAGCGTGTTCACGGTGAGGGTCCAGCCGTCCACCAGCACGAACAGCAGCAGCTTGAGCGGCAGCGAGATCACCAGGGGCGACAGCATCATCATGCCCATGGCCATCAGCACCGAGGACACCACCAGGTCG
Source organism: Hydrogenophaga sp. (assembly GCF_035481345.1). Lineage (GTDB taxonomy): Bacteria > Pseudomonadota > Gammaproteobacteria > Burkholderiales > Burkholderiaceae_C > Hydrogenophaga. Next base: position 2,389 of record NZ_DATIGV010000011.1, read on the forward strand.
ATGACCAGGAAGGGGATGAAGAGCATGCAGCCGATCATGAAGGCCGTCTTGAGCTCGCTGAGCACGAAGGCGGCGAGCTTGACGGTGAAGGGGTGCTGCGCCGGGTCGCTCACCTCGGGTGCGCCCGAGAGCGTGGCGATCTGCTTGAGCGAGGCCTGGCTGGTCTGCGCGAGCATGAAGCGCGAGAGCGGCACTTCGGCGCGGTTGAGCGCCTCCTGCAAACCGATGCTGCCCTGGTCGTAGGGCAGCATGGCCTCTGTCCAGATACGATCGCCCACGGGGCGCATGACCAGCATGGTGAGGATGAGGGCGATGCCGGTGAGCACGCGCGCCGGCAGGCCCTGCTGCAGGCCCAGGGCCTGGCGCAGCAGCGAGAGCACGATGATGAAGCGCGTGAAGCTGGTCATCATCAGGACCATGGCGGGCAGCAGGCCCAGCAGGGTCATGATGATCAGGATCTGCGTCCTGATGGTGTAGTCGGTGGTGTTGCCGGTGGTGGTGCTGCTGAAGATCTGCAGGCCGCCCGCGGCCGGGCCGGCGTTGCCGGCCGCCTGCGCGAACGCGCCCTCGGGCCAGGCGAGGGCGGCAAGGGTCAGGGCGGCGCCGGCCGCGGCGGCCAGGCGCGCCACGCCGCGCGGGCGCAGGGCGAGGGTCATGGGGTGAAGCTGTCGAGGTCGAGGTCGCTGACCTCAAGGACCTTGAGGCCGTAGTTCTCGCCGCTGACCACCACCTCGGCCTTGCCGATGGCCACGCCGTTGATCTTCATGGTGAGCGGCTCGCCGGCCAGCACGTCGAGCTCGACCACGCTGTCGGGGCGCAGGTGGGCCACGTCTTCCAGCGAGACCTTGGCCGAGCCGAGTTCCAGCGTCAGCGTGACGGGGATGCGGCGCATGAGCCGGCCCAGGCCCAGCGTGGGCGCGGCGGGCGCGGGCGCCGGGGCGGCGGCTTCGGTGGCGCCGGCCATCTCCTGCATCACGGCGGCGAAGGCGTCGTCGGTGCCGGGCGCGGTGGCCAGGGAATCGAGGGAGGGATGGTCGATGGACATATCAGACTTCCTGCAGGTTGGTCAGGCACAGGCGGCCCTTGTTCTCGACCACCATGGCCTTGAGCACGGGGTTGTCCTGCACCCGCACGGTGGCGGTGTCGAGCGAGATGGCGAGCACGTCGCCCGGCTTGAGGCCGAGCAGCTCGCCCAGGGGCAAGGTTTTCTGGGCCAGGCGCACGTCCAGGCGCAGCGGCAGGGCGCGGCGCAGGCTGGCGCCGTCGGCGGCGCGCGCGGCGGACTGTCGTCGCGCGGGCGCGAGCTGGCGCAGCGCGGTGGCCAGGGTGTCGCTGTCGAGCGCGAACACCACCAGGCCCAGCGGCGCCGAGCCCGCGAGCACCTGGGCCCACAGGAACATGGTGGGGCCGCTGATGGGGCACCGCGCGGTCGGCAGGTTCTGTTCGAGCTGCAGCGAGGACTCGTCGTCGGCCGTGTGCTCGCCGGCGCCGATGCGGCGCATCAGCGCCTGGCTCAGCACTTGGCCGAGCTGCGCGGCCAGGCGTTGCTCGGTGGCGGTTTCCAGCGGCGGCACGCAGCGCGCGCCGAGCTCCCAGTCGGTGGAGCCGTAGCGGCGCGCCAGCAGCGCGGTGAGGGCCGAGCGCTCGATGGCGAAGGCGCTGCGGCCTGCGCCGCTGCGGTAGGTGGCCCAGCGCAGGGTGGTCTCGATGGGGTTGGTGCGGCCGTGCGACACGCCGCCCAGTCGCACCGGCGCGCCCACGCGGCCCGGGAAGGCCGCCGCCAGGGCCTGGTCCAGGTCCTGTTGCGTGAGCTGGAAGAGCGAGTCCAGCGCGTGGATGGGACGGCCGAGTTCGCAGGGGTCGAGCGCGGTGAGGCGTGCGCCCGCGGCCGGGGGGAGGATGTGCGGGGTGTGGGACATGAATGCCTCAGATCGGCAGCTTCATGAGCTCGTCGAAGGCGCCGACGACCTTGTTGCGCACCTGCATCATCATGTTGAAGTTCAGGCTGGCTTCCTGGCTCTTGAGCATGGCGCCGACCAGGTCGTCGCTGCGGCCGCTCTCCACGGCGCTGACGGCGGCCTGCGCGGCATGGCCCTTGTCGTCGGCCGCGCGCAGCAGGCCACCGACGTGCTGAGTGAACGAAGGGCCCTGCGCCGCGCCCGAGGGCAGGACGTCGGCGAGCTGGGCCTGCGCCGTCTGCATCTGCTGCAGGCTGGCGTGGATGGAGGAAAGCATCGACGGGTTCAAGGGCGCTCCCTGGATGGGTATTTGTGATTTGTGGAAATGTACTGTCGCGAATCGTAATACGCGCGGATGACGCGTCAAGCGACGCGCCGGACGCAATCGGCGTGGATGGGATGAACGGTGGAGTGAAGGCGCCTGACGGCGTCGGCCCTGCGGCGCGGGGCCGACGCCCCGGCGCGGCTCAGAGCTGGATCTGGATGTGCGGCAAGAAGCGCACGCTGGCGTCCTCGAAGCGCTTCTTGTCGTAGCGCAGGGTGGCCGCCCAGAGCACGATGGACGGGTCGATGGCCGGGTTCACCGGGTGCACGATGCAGCGCACCGCCTTCTCGTGCTGGAAGGTCTTGGCCACGCAGTCGGGGTACTTCAAGGCCAGATTCACCAGCGACTCATCGGCCACCGAGGCCCGTCGCGCGCCGGTGTCGCGCACGATCCACTCCACCCACTGGTCGCGCAGCTCATCGCGCAGCGCGGCGCCGATGCGGTCGAAGTGGACCCAGCCCGTTTCCGCCACCGTGTCCCGGCGCGCCTGCTCGCGCGTGAGGTGGAAGTTGTCCACGCGGTAGTTCAGGTCGACCATGAGCACGCGGTTGAGCCCCGCCGCGCGCTGGTGCTCCTGCGTCCACTTGGACGCGGCCACCAGCGCGGCCTGCTTGGCGCTGGCGCCGTACACGCCGGTGATGAGTCCGGTGGACAGCTCGGCGTTGTGCCCCGCGAAGGCCAGGCTGCAGTCGCGCAGGCGGATGCGCTCGGGCACGTCGCGCGTGTGCGCCAGGAAGGACAGCTGGATCATGTCGCGTTGCTTGGCCACCATGGCGGTCTCCTGTTCCTGCGCCGCGTTCAGGCCTTGCGGGCCGCGGCCTTCGGGCGCGCGGGCGCGGCGGCCTTCTTCGATTTCACGCCGGGCTTGCGCCCGGTCTTCTCGCGCGTGGGCGGGAAGTCCGGCGTGGGCACGCGGAACTCCACGTCGAGGTCCACGCCGCGCATCGCCCACACCTTCTTCGCGACGCGCTCGAGCAACTCACGCGGGTCGTCCACCTGCTTGAGCTTGCTCAGGATGCATTCGATCACCGCGTAGGCGGGCAGGTCGGTGTCGTTGCGGCGGCGGTCGTCGGACAGCCACTGGTACTGCCGCGCCGAGGAGCGGCCGAAGATCTTGGCGAAGCGCGTGCCGAGGTCCACGCGTGCCCAGGTCTCCAGCTCGGTGCCCACGAAGGGCTCCAGCGCGGGGTCGTACATCAGGTGGAACAGCTCCTTGATGGAGTAGCGCGCCCAGCCCCGTTCGCGCGGCACCTCCTCGTACAGGCGGATGAGCAGCTCCAGCGCCTCGGGCAGCAGGGGCAGGGCGCACATCTTGTTGTAGTGGTTGGAGTTGCGAAACCCCAGCGCGTATTGCGCGTCGTACTTGGAGAGGTTGTGCTCGCCGCGCCATTCCTCGATGTCCAGTCCCATCATGGGCCGCTGCGAGCGCGGTTTGGACAGATCGACCAGGGGTCGCTTGAGGGTGCTTGCGTTCATGTCTCGTGGGGCGGGGGCGTGGCCCTCGACCGGGTGTCATTGGTATTTCACACTTTGCGGAGTTTAGCTTCAACAAAGTGAGTTAGTGAGCGCCGACCCTCGTTGGCCGCCGCTACCGGATGGGCGGCGCGCCACTCAGGCGCGCAGCGGTTCGAGCAGGCCGAAGGCGCTGTTGGCGCGCATTTCGAGGAAGCCGCCGGCGCACATGCGCGCGGTGTAGAACTGCTCGAAGCTGGCGACCGGGCCCAGCCCATCGACGAAGGACCGGTAGGCGGCCCACAACTGCTCGAACAGCTCGGGCGGGCAGGGGTAGCGGCGGAACACGTCCTGCAGGCGGCTGCGCTCGTAGCGCCAGTGCAGTTCCCGCGGATCGCCCGTGGCGGCGGCCTCGTCGATGCGAGCGCCCAGCGTCTCGAAGCTGAGCAGGCGCTGCAGCTCCAGTTGAATGGTGGGGCCACCCGGCTCCAGCGGGCGCTCACTGGCCTCGGCCGGGCCACCCGCGGCCGGCACCACGGTGCCGCAAAGTTGGCCGTGGTGGGCGACGGCGCGGCGGGCGACCACCCAGGCCGCATTGCCCAGGGTGGGCGCGCCGCGCGCATCCAGGTCGGGCAGGGACAGTTGCACGTGGCCTGGCAGGCGCCGCGAAGGCTCGGCGCGCAGCTCCACCACCAGGAAAAGCACCGCTTCGGCGTACAGGCGCAGCACCGACTGGCGCGCTTCGCGCGGCGCGTCGGCCTCGGGCATGCCCCGGCCCTGCACCACCTCTGCGCTGGCGTCGTGCGGGCGCGTGCTCAGGTGCAGGGAGATGCGCTCCAGCGGCACGCGCGGCGGGCGCAGCACCTCCACGGCCCAGGCCAGCGTCCGCGCGGGATCGGTCAATTCCTCGTGCACGGCCGCCTCCCCGGGCGGGCACCGGCGTCGGTGGCGTCGCGCAGATTTACAGTTCGCGGATATGCACACATGCGAAACATTATTCACCAGAATGGCGGATCGTGCACGTGTTCAGCGGCGGAAGTGTTGTTCGAGTTCGGTGAGCACGCCGTCGATCCCCTGCAGCGTGCCGGCCAGGTCGCGGCACAACAGCAGCCATTCCTGGCGCTGAGCCGAGTGCTCGGGGGCCGTGTCGGCGGCGATGAGCTGCACGGTGGACTCGAGGTCGGCGCCGGCGCGCTGGCGCAGGCCCATGGCATGGATGAACAGGCCGCGCGCGGTTTCCTGGGTGTCGCCCATGGCGGCGCGGGTGTCGTCGCTGCTGGTCATCACGTCCGCCATCAGCAGGTTGCGGATGGTCTCCAGCGTGCCGGTGAGGTGGCGCATGCGCTCGCAGACGGCGACGAGCTTGTCGAAGGCGTTTTCCATGGAGCCATCGACCTTAGCAAAGCGGGCGCGCGGTGTCCCGTGAAGGGGATCACATGGCGCCTGCGGCGGATCGGCGGACAGGCGCCGGCGGGCATCAGTCCTCGCGCGCCTCCGCCTCGCGTGGCACGAAGTCCACGTCGCGCCCGTCGCACAGCAGTTGCCGGATGCGCACCGGCGCGCCGTGTTCGTCGAAGTGCACCAGGCCGATGCCGGCACCGTTGAGCAGGCGCCGCCCATGCGGCGTGCCCTCGGGCTTGCGCGGCGTGACCAACATGCGCCGGCGCCGCGTGAAGCGGTTGAGCGGCGAGCGCGGCGAGAACAGCCAGCGGTTGAGGTGATCGAGCTTCTCGAGCAGGCCGTCGGGGAAGGTATTGCGCAGGCCGCTGCTGCAGATCTGCCAGATGTGCGGGCCTTGCACCGGCGCCTTTCTCCGTCCGCGCGGACGAAGCTGTACGTCGTAGACGAAGGAGTAGTGCACGTCCCCGGAGAGCACCACGAAGGTCTGCGGCGTCTTGGGGTGGCGGAAGATGTTGAGCATGGCGCTGGCCGCGCCGGGGTGTGACATCCAGTTCTCGGCGTCCACCAGCAGGGGCTGGCCGAAGAAGCTGAAGATCCGCTGCACCGTCTCGATGAGCTTGACGCCGAAGATGGGGGCCGAGGCCACCAGCAGCACGGCGGGGTGGCCGCGCAGGGCCTGCTGCAGATCGGTGAGGGCCTCCCAGTCCATCAGGCCGGAGGGGCGGCGGGGCGAGACCTCCGAGCGCCATCGGTGCGTGCGGCTGTCCAGCACCATCAGCGGCGGCGTGGTGGGCCACACGTAATGCCAGTCGCGCCAGTGCAGCAGGCGCTCGATGAGCGCCTCGTGCGCCTCGCCGCCGGGCTCGTCCAGCGCGGCCTGCGCCTGCTCCAGCAACGCGTCCTCGGCGAAGGCCTCGGGCCGGTTGCCCCAGCCCTGGTTGAGCAGGTAGGCGATGAGCGCGTTGCCGATGACGCGGCGCGAGAAGGGGTGGCCGTAGGCGACGTCCTCCCACTCGCGGCTGAGGTTCCAGTCGTCGGTGACGTCGTGGTCGTCGAAGACCATGGCCACGGGCAGGTGCGCGAGCACGCGCCGCACCGCGCCCAGGCCCTGGCGGAAGTTGTCGATGGCGCGGGCCTCGCGCGCGTAGCGCTCGGCGTTGTCCTCGCTCAGGCCGGGCGGGGGCGACAGGTCCAGGCCCTGCCAGGGCAGCGGCGACCAGACCAGCAGGTACATGGCGAGCACCTCGCCCAGGGTGATGAGGTGGTTGTGCGCGTTGTCGGTGGTGAAGATGGGCTTCTTCACGCCTTCGAACACCAGGTCGATGAGGCGCTCGCTCCTGGGGGTGCGGGGCAGCAGTTGCTCGCGCCGGTAGTAGGTGGCGGGGTGGGCGAGCAGGTCGCGGGTGCCGCGCACCTCGCTGCCGTCGGCACCGGCGATGGCTTCCTCGCGCAGGCCCAGGCGCTGCATGAGGCCGTGGATGGCGCGCAGCATCGGGCCGGCCACGTCGTCGCAATAGACCTGGTCGCCGCTGAGCACGAGGGCGGTGGGCCACTGCAGGTGGTCGCGGGTGGCGTCAGCGAGCAGGGCTTGCACGTGCGCGTCGGCGCGCGCCAGGCCGTCGCCGCCACCGGCGTGGTGCGGTTTGCGGCAGGAGCCGTGCAGCAAGGCGCGCACCGCGGGCGCAAAGCGCAGGCCGGGCCTGTCGCGGCCGGGATAGCAGAGCGCGGGGTCGTCGATCGGCGCCCACGCGCCGTCGGTGCCGGCGAGCTCGAAGCGGTAGCCCGTCCAGACGTCGGGGATGAGATCGGTGTCGAGCTCGAGCTCGATCAGCAGGATCGCCAGCCGATCACCCGCGCGCAGGGTGTGCACGGTCGGTGTGTGGGTGGAGGCCTCACCGCCGTCGGGCAGCAGGGTCACGCGCAGTTGGACGGGGGCCTGGCTGCAGGCCAGCCACCAGGCGATGCGGTGGGCCTGCACCCGGCGCAGCACGGGACCGGCGAGCACGGGGGGCAGGGTGTCGGTCGGGGTGTCGGTCATGAAGGGGGCATTCTGGCGGGCGCGTGTGAAGCGCCGGTCTTGCTCAGGTGGCCTGCCGCAAGGTCTGCACCAGCACGCGGTGCAGCGCGTCAACCGCCGGTGAGCCGCGCGAGGCGCGGCTGCGGTAGGCCGCCACGGCCATGGGCGCGAGCGGCCCCAGCCCATGCTCGGCCCCCAGCACCTGCAGGTGCGCGGGCGCGCTGCACTGCGTGAGCACGGCCACCGCGAGCCCGCTCTCCACCGCCGCGAGCTGCCCCGCCAGGCTGGAGCTGTGGTACGCCACGCGGTGCCGGCGGCCTTGCAGCGAGAGCGTGGTCAGCGCGTGCTTGCGCGCCAGGCTGCTGTCTTCGTACACGGCGATGGGCAAGGGGTCGCGGCGCCAGACGTCGAACTGCGGCGAACCGACCCAAACCAAGGGCTCGTGAAACAGCAGCGTGCCGCGCTGCGCGTGGTCGCGCGAGACCAGGGCCAGATCGAGCTCGCCGCGCGCCACGCGCGGGATGAGCCGGGTCGATTGCTCGCAATCGAGTTCGATCTCCACCGCCGCGTGGCGCGCGGCGAAGCGCTTGAGCACGGGCGTGAGGTAGCGCGCGGCGTAGTCGTCGGGCACGCCCAGGTGCACGCGGCCGAGCAGGGTGTCGGGCTTCATGGCCGCTTGCGCCTCGGCGTGAAGGTCGAGCAGGCGGCGCGCATAGCCCAGCAGGGCCTGGCCGTCGGGCGTGAGCTCGAGCCGGCGCGGCCCGCGCAGCAGCAGCGGTTTGCCGACCGCGCGCTCGAGTTTCTGCAACTGCATGCTGACCGCCGATTGCGAGCGGTTCACCTCGGGCGCGGCGGCCGACAGCGAACCCGCGTCGACCACGGCGACGAAGCACTTGAGCCAGTCGATCTGCAGGTCGTCGGCGCGCATGAGTGAATCCGTTTATCGAATGAAATGCATGCGAATTATCCGCTTCTCGAAACCCAACGCGGCGACCACAGTGCGGGCATGAACGACCCCGACGCACGCAACGAACGCCTGGCCGCCTGGCGCATGGCCCTGGGTGGCCTGATCCTGGGCACGCTGGGCGTGTTCCTGCTGGAGTCGGGCAGCGACCCGGCCTCGGCGGCCTGGTTCCGCTGCGCTTTCGGGCTGCTGGCGCTCACGCTGTGGGCCTGGGCGGCGCGGCGCGCGCCGTTGTGGCGGCTGCCCGCCGGCACGGCGGTGCGCGTGGTGGTGGCGGCCGCGCTGGTGGTGCTGAGTTGGGTGGTCTTCTTCGCCGCGATCCAGCGCCTGTCGGTGGGGCTGGCCACGGTGGTGTTTCACGTGCAGCCGCTGTGTCTGATGCTGGCCGGCGCGTGGTGGCTGGGCGAGCCGCTGCCGCGCGCGCGCATCGCCGCCGCGCTGCTGGCCCTGCTGGGCCTCTCTTTGGCCACGGGCTTGGTCGGCGGCGCCGACGCTGTGGTGTCCATGCTGGGCGTGGGCCTGTGCCTGGTGGCCGTGGTGGGCCAGACGGTGGTGGGCGTGCTGCTGCGCGCACGCACGCCGGTGCCGCCGCTGGCACTGGCCTGGTGGCAGTGCGCGGTGGGCGCGCTGGCGCTGTGGCCCTGGGTGCTGATGGCGGGCTGGCCCGCCTGGGGCCCCGCCTGGGGCTGGCTGGCCGCGCTGGGCGTGGTGCACACGGGCCTGGCCTACGTGCTCATCTACGGCGGCATGGCGCGCCTGAGCACCTCGCGCACGGCGTTGCTGCAGTTCGTCTACCCGGGGGCCACGCTGGTGTGCGATGCGCTGGTGTACGACCGCTGGCTCGCGCCAGCGCAATGGGTGGGCGTGGCGCTGATGGGGCTGGCCCTGTGGTGGGGCGGCCGGCCCGCGCACGCTGGCTCGGGCGCGGCTGCCAAGGGACTCACTCTTCCAGAAGGGAGCGCAGCATCCACGCGGTCTGCTCGTGCACCGTGAGGCGCTGCACCAGCACGTCGGCGGTGGGCTCGTCGCTGGCCTTGTCGACCAGATCGAACATGGCGCGCGCGGTGCGCGCCGCGCCTTCGT
>NZ_DATIGV010000012.1:0-9636 GCF_035481345.1 Hydrogenophaga sp.
CCGTTGGCCATGGCGTAGCTCAGGGCCAGGTCGCGCGCCTTGCCGCTCTTGTCCTGGTGCACGGCCACCAGGTGGGGCACGCCGCCGCCTTGCGCGTAGGTGCTGCGCACGGTGTGGCCCGGGGCCTTGGGGGCGACCATCCACACGTCCAGGTCGGCGCGCGGCACCACCTGGTTGTAGTGCACGTTGAAGCCGTGCGCGAAGGCCAGCGAGGCGCCCTGCTTGATGTGGGGCTCGACGTTGTTCTTGTAGACCTCGGCGATCTGCTCGTCGGGCAGCAGGATCATCACGACGTCGGCGGATTTCACCGCCTCGTTGACTTCCAGCACGTTCAGGCCGGCCTTGCCGACCTTGTCCCACGAGGCACCGCCCTTGCGCAGGCCCACCACCACCTTCACGCCGCTGTCGTTGAGGTTCTGCGCGTGCGCATGGCCCTGGCTGCCGTAGCCGATGATCGCGACCGTCTTGCCCTTGATGAGGGACAGATCGCAGTCCTTGTCGTAGAAAACTTTCATGGTCTTGTTGCTGTTGAGAGGGAAGGGGTTCAGGCGGCCGTTGCCTGCGGGGCATCGGCCATGAGGGACAACGCCGCCTCGACGACGGCGGACGAAGAAACACGGGCCACGGATTCCAGCCGCGTGGCGTAGCCCACGGGAATGCGCGGCGCGCCCAGGCGGGCGATGCGGCAGCCCGTGGCCTGGGCGGCGGTGGCCGCCACCTCGGCGCCGAAACCGGCGGCCTGCACGGCGTCGTGCACCACCAGCAGGCGGCGCGTGCGCGCGCAGTCGGCCAGCACGGCCTCGCGGTCCCAGGGCCACAGGGTGCCCAGGTCGATGACGCTGGCGCGCACGCCCTGCGCGGCGAGTGCGTCGGCGGCCTGGCTCGCGGTGTGCACGGCGGCGGACCAGCTCACGAGCGTGAGGTCGTCGCCCCGGCGCAGCAGGTTCGCGCGGCCGGGTGTGGCGGTCAGCGTGTCATCGACCTCGCCCTCCAGGCCCCACAGCTCCTTGTTCTCCATGTAGATCACCGGGTCCTCGCCGCGCAGGGCCTGGGTGAGCATGCTGAAGTTGTCCTGCGGCGTGGCGGGGCACATCACCACCACGCCGGGCAGGTGGGCGAACCAGGCCTCCAGGCTTTGCGAGTGCTGCGCGGCCGAGTTGGACCAGAAGCCGATGGGCAGGCGCATCACCAGCGGCACGCGGCCCTGGCCGCCGAACATGTAGCGGTTCTTGGCGGCCTGGTTGACGATCTCGTCCATGGCGCAGAGCGCGAAGTCGACCACGCGCATTTCCACCACGGGGCGCATGCCGACGAGCGCCATGCCCACGCCGGCGCCGACGATGGTGGCTTCCGAGATGGGCGTGTCGATCACGCGCTCGGGGCCGAAGGTGGCTTGCAGGCCCTTGTACTGCTGGAAGATGCCGCCGCGGCCCACGTCTTCGCCCAGCACCACCACGCGCGGGTCGGCGCGCATGGCCTGGCTCAGGGCGCGCACGGCGGCGTCGGCATAGGTGGTTCGGATCAGTGCCATGCGCCGGCTCCGGTGGTCTGGATGTCGGTGAAGGCCTCGGCCGGATCGGGCGCGGGCGAGGCGTCGGCGAAGGCCACGGCGTCGTCGATCTCGGCGCGCACTTCGGCGTCGATGGCGTCGAGCTGGGCCAGCGTGGCGCCGCCGGCGAGCGCGGCCTCGCGCGCGCGGCGCAGCGGGTCGGCGTCGATGGCGCCTTGCAGGTCGTTCGGGTCGCGGTAGCCCTGCGTGTCCACCGACACGTGGCCGCGCACGCGCCAGGTGAGGGCGTGCAGCAGTTGCGGGCCTTCGCCCGCGCGGATCTTGGCGACCAGGCGGCCGGCGGCCGCGTGCACGGCCTGCACGTCGTTGCCGTCGGCCGTTTCGCCGGGCACGCCCAGCGCCAGCGCGCGCGCCGCCACGCCGGGGCCGGCGCTCAGGCCGGCGGTGGCGGTGGTGGCGGAGTAGCGGTTGTCCTCGCAGACGAAGAGCACGGGCAGCTTGAACACGGCGCCCCAGTTCAGCGCTTCCAGGAACGGACCGCGGTTGGTGGCGCCGTCGCCGAAGAAGCAGGCCACCAGGTGGGGCTTGCCTTGCAGCTTGAGCGCCTGCGCCGCGCCGCAGGCGATGGGCAGGCCGGCGGTGACGACGCCGTTGGCGCCCAGCATGCCCACCGAAAAATCGGCGATGTGCATGGAGCCGCCCTTGCCGCCGTTGCTGCCCCCGGCGCGGCCGAACAGCTCGGCCATCATGCGGCGCATGTCGCCGCCTTTGGCCAGGGTGTGGCCATGGCCACGGTGCGTGCTGGTGAGCAGGTCTTCGCGGCTCAGGTGGGCGCACACGCCGGCGGCCACGGCCTCCTGCCCGATGGACAGGTGCAGCGGGCCGCGCACCTTGGCGCGCTCGTCCAGCTTGGCGCCGAGCACGCCCACGCCGCCCTGGCTGGCCACCTCGGCCGCGAGTTCGAAGGCGCGGATGCGCGCCATGGTCTTGTAGAGCTCGATCATGTTCACGCGCGTCTGGGTCACAAGACCATGGTGGTGATCTGCGGGAAGGCCGCGATGATGACCACGCCCACGAGCAGCGCCACCAGGTAGGGCCAGATGGCGCCGATGACTTCGTCGGGCGGCGCGTCGCCGATGCGGCAGGCGATGTAGAAGCCCACGCCGATGGGGGGCATCATCAAACCGATGTTCATGGCGCAGACGATGACCATGGCGTAGTGCACGTCGTTGATGCCGAGCGACTTGGCGATGGGGAACATGATGGGCGCCAGCAGCAGCACCGCGGGCAGGCCTTCCAGCAGGCAGCCCAGGGCCACGAAGACGGCGATGGTGACGGCCATGAAGCCGACCCAGCCGCCGGGCAGCGTGGTCATGACGCCCGAGAGCTGTTGCACCACGCCGCTTTGGGTGATGGACCAGGCCATGGCCGAGGCCGAACCCAGCACCAGCAGCACCACGCCCGAGAGCGCGGCGGTTTCCACCAGCATGTCGTAGAACTTGCGCAGGCCGATGCCGCCGTACATCACCTGGCCCACGAACAGCGCGTAGACCACGGCGACGGTGGAGACCTCGGTGGCGGTGGCCACGCCTTCGCCCACCGCCGCGCGGATGAGGAAGGGCAGCACCAGCGCGGGCGCGGCGATGAGCAGGAAGCGGCGCACCAGGGACAGCGGTGCGCGTTTCGCGTCGTGCATGTCTTCGTTGCGGGCCTTCCAGCGCGCCAGCACCAGCAGCACGGCCAGCAGCACCATGGCGATGACGAAGCCCGCCTGGAACAGGCCCGCGATGGACACGCCTGCCACCGCGCCCAGCACGATGAGCACGATGCTGGGCGGCACGGTGTCGGCCATGGCGGCGCCGGTGGCCAGCAGGGCCACCATCTCGCGCGGCTTGTGGCCGCGGCGCTTCATCTCGGGGAAGAGGGCGGGGGCCACGGTGGCCATGTCGGACACCTTGGAGCCGGAGATGCCCGAGACGATGAACAGCGAGCCCAGCAGCACGTAGGACATGCCGGCCTTGACGTGGCCCAGCAGCGAGCCGAGGAAATCGACGATGGCCTTGCCCATGCCGGTCGCATCCAGGATGCAGCCGAGCAGCACGAAGATGGGCACCGAGACCAGCACCAGGCTGGACATGCCTTCGTCCATGCGGCCGATGACGACGGTGAGCGGCACGTGCGTGGTGAAGGCCAGGTAACACACCGCGCCCACGCCGAAGCAGAAGGCGATGGGCACGCCCGCCACCAGGCAGACGGCGGCGAAGCCGATGAGAACGAAGCCGATGTTGGCCGCGCCAAGCTTCATGAGCTGCGGCGAGAAGTGCCAGCACGCCAGCGCCACGGCGCCGACGACGAGCACCGCCAGCGCCAGGTCGGCCTTGCGCGCGGAGCGCCCGGCGTACAGGACTATCAGCGCCAGCATGACGGCGAAGCCGAAGGCGATGGAGCTGACGCGAAAGGTGTTGGGCAGGTCCAGCGCGGGCGTGTGGATGAACCACTCGTCCTTCGCGTAGTCGATGGCCGGACCGATGAGCGCGAGCAGCAGCGCCGCGATGGCCACCAGCGCGAAGGCGTGCACGAAGCCGCGCAGGCGCGGGGGCAGCAGGTCGACGAACAGGCCCAGGCGCAGGTGCTCGTTGCGGTGCACGGCGATGGCCGCGCCCAGCATGGTGAGCCAGATGAAGGAGATCGAGACGACCTCGTCGGACCACACCAGGGACTTGTTGAACACGTAGCGCGAGACCACGCCCACCAGCAGCAGCACCGTGATGTTGAGCATCAGCAGGGCAGAAGCCGCCTCCAGCGGCTTGAGCCACATCGGGCTGCGGCGGGTGTCGTGAAGGACGGTGCCCTTGTAGGCACCGTCGGCGTCGGCGGAGGTGCCGGCGATGAGTTCGGTCATGTCAGCCCAGTGCGTGTCAGCCGAGTTTTCCGGTGTATTTCTCCATCACCGCCCAGGCCTCGTCGCCGAACTTGCCCTTCCACTCGGCGTAGAAGCCGGCGCTGCGCAGCTTGTCGCGGAAGGGCGCTGTGTTGGGCGAGTTGAAGACGATGCCCTTGGCCGTGAGGTCCTTCTGCAGCGTGGCCTCGTTGGCGGCCACGTCGGCGCGCTCCTTCACGGCGGCGGCGTTGATGTGCTTGGTGACGATGTCGCGCACGTCGGGCGGCAGGCGGTCCCAGGCGCGGCGGTTGATCAGCGTCCAGAAGCCGTCCCACATGTGGTTGGTGAGCGAGCAGTACTTCTGCACTTCATAGAGCTTGAAGTTGGAGATGACCGCGAACGGGTTCTCCTGGCCGTCGGCCACCTTGGTCTGCAGGGCCGTGTACATCTCGGACGCGTTGATCGAGATCGGCGAGGAGCCGAAGGCCTTGAACATCGACGTCCACATCGGCGAGACGGGCACGCGGATCTTGAAGCCTTCCAGGTCGGCCGGCGTGTTGATGGGCTTGGTGGAGGAGGTGGTCTGGCGGAAGCCGTTGTCCCAGATGCGGTCGAGCGTGTGCAGGTTGGCCTTGGCGATCTGCGCGCGGATGTAGGCGCCGACGTCGCCGTCCATGGCCTTCCACACCGTGTCGTAGTTGGGGAAGGCGAAGCCCAGGCCGTTGAGCGCGGCCGGCGTGACCAGGGTGGACAGGATGAGGCCGGAGAGGTTGAACATCTCCACGCCGCCCGAACGCAACTGGCTCAGCGTGTCGGTGTCGGAGCCCAGCTGGTTGCTGGGGAAGAGCTGGATGTCCATGCGGCCATTGGTTTCCTTCTTGATGGCCTCCACCGCTTCCTTGGCGCGCACGTTCATGGGGTGCTGCGGCGGCTGGTTGTTGGCGTACTTGAAGGTGAACTCGGCGTTCTGGCCGTAGGCCAGCTTCAGCGGCGCGGCGATGCCGGCCGCGGTGATGCCCGTGGCCTTGATGAGGGTGCGGCGGGAAAGGCTCATGGTGTGTCTCCTCTGGTTGGGGTGCTGGCTCGGGGGAATGGGTGCGCGCGCTTCGGTGCCCCGCGGGTTCAAGCCGCCGCGGGCGTGGCGGCGGGAATGTCGAACAACTGGCGCATGTACAGGCCGCTGGCGAGGTAGCCGCCATCGACGCCCAGCGTCTGGCCCGTGACGAAGCTGGCCTGCTCGGAAGCGAAGAAGACCACGGCGGCCGACACCTCGGCCGGCGAGCAGAAGCGGTGCATGGGGCAGACGTCGAGGTAGGTGCTGGCCTTGGAGCTGCCGTGCAGCGTGCGGATCATGGGCGTGTCCACGAAGCCGGGCGCGATGGCGTTGACGGTGATGCCCTGTTCGGCGACCTCGATGGCGAACTGCCCCGTCATGGCGATGAGCGCGGCCTTGGAGCTGCCATAGGCCAGCCGGCCGGTGCCCGCGCGCACGCCGCTGATGGACGAGATGTTCACGATGCGGCCCCAGCGCCGCGCGCGCATGCCCGGCAGCACGGCCTGCGTGAGCAGCATGGGCGCGGTGAGGTTGATGGCCAGCGTGGTGTTCCACTGCGCCAGCGTCACGTCGCTGGCGGGCTGGGTGGAGACCACGCCCGCGTTGTTGATGAGGATGTCGATGGTGCCGAAGCGACCGAGCAGTTCGGCCACGGCGCGCTCGATGGCGCCGGTGTCGGCGAGGTCCACCACGCAGGCCGTGGCCTGGCCGCCCGCGTCGCGGATGGCCTGCGCCGCCTGTTCGGCCGCGGGGCCGTTGCGGTCCACGATGCAGACCGTGGCGCCCTGTTGCGCAAGGTCCTGCGCGATCTGCAAACCGATGCCGCTGGCTGCGCCCGTGACCAGGGCGACGCGCCCGCCGTGCTGATTGGGGTTGTCCATCTCGCCCTTGTGAGGTTGAATGTCCAGAATGTGAATCGATTGGCCGATGTTCGCAGCACAACCCGGCGCTGCGTCCGAGGAAAACCCTGAATCGCTCCGCAAAAGCGGTTCACTATGTGATCCCTTGTTTGCGGGTTTCCACCAGGATGAACGCACCCGAAGCACCGGCCGGCGAAACCGCTGGCGCGCAGACCCTGCGAAGGGGACTGGGCATCCTGAAGCTGCTGGCGCGCCATCAGCCCGAGGGGCTGCGCATTGGCGAGATCGGCCGCCGCCTGGGCCTGAGCAAGGCCACGGCCGTGCGGCTGACCCACACGCTGGCGGACGAGCGCTTCGTGGTGCACGACGCGGCGAGCCGCTGCTACCGGCTGGGGCCGGAGTCCTTCGTGGTGGGCCTGGCGGCCGAGCCCAGCTACTCGCTGCAGCGCCTGGCCACGGCGTCCTTGCGCGCCCTGGCGCTGGAGACCGGCGACTGGGTGTTCTTCTCGGTGGTGCAGGGGCTGGAGGCGATCTGCCTCTCACGCGAGACCGGCCACGGCCCCATCCCCAGCGACGCGCTGCGCCTGGGCGACCGGCACCCGCTGGGCGTGGGCGCGGGCGGCCTGGCCATCCTGGCCGCGCTGCCCGACGACGAGGTGGAGAACGCGCTGCAGGTGAACGGGGCCTACATCGACGAGCACTTCCCCAAGTCGCCCGTGGCGGTGATCCGCCACCTGGTGGCCGAGACGCGCGAGCGCGGCTACGCGGTGATCCCGGGCATCGTGGTGCCGGGCTACTGGGCGCTGGGGGTGCCGCTGCTGCAGCGCGACGGGCGGCCGGTGGGCGCGATCGTGCTGGTGGCGAGCGAGTCGCGCCTGCACCCCACGCGGCGCGCGGCGCTGGGCGAGCGCATGCTCAACATCAGCCGCGAGCTCATGAGCCAGGCGGCGCAGGCATCGCGGGCGGAGTGACACCCGGCGGGGGATCGAGGGGCTCCAGCAGGCTGCGCGGCGGGTTGCGCTTCATCTCGTCCGCGAAGGTCAGCTGCTCGGGGCTCATGCACTCATCGGCCACGCGGTGGCCGAGCTTCTGGCTCATGAGCATGGACTTGTTGCCCAGTTGCAGCCACAGCGCGCCGCGTTTCGGGTCTTCCAGGCGGATGGCGCCGGTGCGGCTTTCCACCGGGTGCATGTAGTAGCGCGTCTTGCGCGGCTTGTCGACCTGCACGAAGAAGAAGCCCTGGCGCCTGGCGGGCGTGATCTCCACGGCCGCGCCCAGCTCGCAGGGAATCTTGCCCACGTACACGCGCTGCGCCACCGCGAGATCGGCCTCGCTCAGCGAGACGCTGCTGTCCTCCTCGATCGGCGTCACTTCTTCCACGGCCTTGGCGGCGGAGCGCTTGAGCGGCGCGCGTTTCTTGGTGGGCTCCTGGGCGGTGGTGGCTGGCTTAGGGGTGGGCGCTTGCGCGAGCACGGCCACCGGCGCGAAAGCCAGGGCGCTGAGGGAGAGGGCGAGGGGCAGCAGCTTCATGGGTCGGATCGGGAGTCGGCGTCCAGTCTGCCGGCCCGGGCGCGATCCTGGTGTTCCCAGATGTTGATCTCGTCTGGAGGTGTATCGGTGTCGGTCTATATAATTCGTATACGTTTCATATATGGATGGATCATGGGCATCGTGAAGATTTCAGACCAGATGCATGAGAACCTGCGGGTGGCGGGCAATGCCCTCAGCCGCTCCATCAACGCGCAGGCCGAGCACTGGATGCGCGTGGGCATGCTGGCCGAGATGCACCCGGGCCTGGACCACCAGGCCATCTGCCAGCGGCTGGTGCGCGCCGAACTCGACGGTGGGCTGGACCTCACGGTGGCCCTCGCGCCCGAGGGCAAGGGCCGCAAGCCCCGCGCACCGTCGAACGGGAAGCGCTGATGGCCTGGGACATCACCATCAAGTCCGCCGAGGACATCGAGAAGGCGCGGCGCGCCGGCCAACTGGCCGCCGAGGTGCTGAGCGTCGTCGCGCCCCATGTGAAGCCGGGCGTGAGCACGGAGGCGCTGGACCGCATCTGCCACGAGCACATCGTGAACGTGCAGCGCGCCGTTCCCGCCAACCTGGGCTACCACGGCTACCCCAAGACCATCCTCACCTCCGTCAACCAGGTGGTGTGCCACGGCATTCCGTCGCCGGACAAGATCCTGAAGAAGGGCGACATCGTCAACATCGACGTCGCCGTCAACCACGAGGGCTGGTTCGGCGACACCAGCCGCATGTTCTTCGTTGGCACACCGGGCGTGCTGGCGCGGCGCCTGGTGGAGACCACCTACGAGGCCATGCGGGCGGGCATCCGGCAGGTGCGGCCCGGCGCGACGCTGGGCGACATCGGGCACGCCATCCAGGCGGTGGCGCAGCGCGAGCGCTTCAGCGTGGTGCGCGAGTACTGCGGGCACGGCATCGGGCAGGTCTACCACGAGAAGCCCGACGTGCTGCACTACGGGCAGCGTGGGGAAGGGCTCAGGCTGGAGGTGGGGATGGTCTTCACCATCGAGCCCATGCTCAACGCGGGCCTGCGCGACACGCGCACCCTGGCCGACGGGTGGACGGTGGTGACGAAGGACCGCTCCCTGTCGGCGCAGTGGGAGCACATGGTGGCGGTGACGCCCGAGGGGTGCGAGGTGTTGACGCGCTGGCCGGAGGGCACGGGGGCGTACGCGGCGGTGTGAAGAAGCTGCAGAAGGGGCTATTCCTTCCAGTTCTTGAAGGGGTCTCGTTGCTGCGAGGACTGTTCCCGTTCAATTGCGCAGGCTGCGGACAAAGCGCCCAGATCCTCACGCAGCCGCATCACCTTGCTCCAGTCGGCTGATGGGCGAGTAGGCACTTGTCCGCCCAGCGATGGGCTGTCGGCAATCATGTCACCGGCGGGGGGAATGGGCTTGAAGGGCGTTCCTTTCGTCAGCACAACGATGTGGTGATGGTGGTGGTCAGAGTCGTTGAATGCTCATCGGTCCGCAGCGTGGTTTGGGCGGAGGGCGGAGGCGCGAAGGCGGCCATGGCGTTGATGAGCGAGTCCGTCTGGTTGGCGAAGTAGGCGTCGGTCGCGTTCATTGCGGGTACGGGTGGTTCGTTGCGCCCAGCGTTGAAGGCCATCTGCCAGAGCTCGTTCATGGCGCGGTCTACTTCGTAGGGCGTGAGGGGGTTGCTCCAATCGGCGGCGTATGTGCTGTCGTGCGGTAGCGGATCAAGGAGCGCAGGCACCTCGGGCGCTTGCGCAACGATCGGCTCAAGGACATCCAGTGTCGGCAACGGCGGTTCGTTCGCAAGGATGAGGTCAACGGCCTGC
>NZ_DATIGV010000013.1:0-12119 GCF_035481345.1 Hydrogenophaga sp.
CGCTTCCTGCTTCGCCTCGCGCGCGCCGCCCAGCGACGCCGCCACGCGGCGCGCGCCCTGCGGGCCCAGCGCCATGCCGGCCAGCGTGGCCAGGGCGCGGCCCGGGCCCACTTCCAGCAGGTGCAGCGTGGCGTCGGCCGCCAGCGTGCGCACGCCGGCCTCGAACAGCACCGCGCGGCGCAGGTGCTCGGCGTAGTACGCGGGGGAGGTGGCCTGCTCGGGCGTGATCCACAGGCCCGTGAGGTTGGAGACGTAGGGCAAGGTGGGCGCGTTCAGCCTGAGGCCGCTCACCAGCGCGGTGAAGGGCTCCAGCACGCCGTCCATCATCGACGAGTGAAAGGCGTGTGAGGTGTGCAGCGCCTGCGCCTCGGTGCCTTGCGCGGCCAGCGCGGCCAGGCCGGCGTCCAGCGCCTCGCGCGGGCCGGCGATGGCGCACAGCCCCGGCGCGTTCACCGCCGCGATCTCCAGCGCGGGCGCGTTCGCCGTGAGCCAGGCGCGCAGCGGGCCCTCGGCCATGTGCACCGCGGCCATGCCACCGGGCGCCATGCCCTGCATCAGGCGCCCGCGTGCGGCCACCAGCGTGAGCGCGTCGGCCAGCGACAGCACGCCCGCCAGGTGCGCGGCCACGTACTCACCGATGCTGTGGCCCAGCATGGCCGCCGGGCGCACGCCCCAGCTCTGCCACAGCAGGGCCAGCGCGTACTCGGTGACGAACAGCGCGGGCTGCGCGTAGCGGGTTTCGTTGATGGACTTGTCGCCCGCGGGGGCGAACAGCAACTCGCGCAGGTCGCGGCCCAGGGGCTCGCGCAGTAACTCGGCGCAGCGGTCCACCGCGTCGCGGTAGACGGCGTGTTGCGCGTACAGGCCCGCACCCATGCCGGCGAACTGGCTGCCCTGTCCGCTGAACAGAAAGGCCACGGGGCGTTCGCCGCCTTCGTGGCGCGCGCTGAACACGGGCGCGCGTTGCGGCGCGTCCAGCGCGGCGATGAGCTCGGCCGCCGAGGACGCGGCCACCACGCGGCGCTGCGCGAAGGCGCGGCGGCCGGTCTGCAAGGTCCAGGCGATGTCGCGCAGGCTGGCCTCGGGGTGTGCCTGCAGGTGCTGCCTGAGCCGGTCCGTGGCGGCGTCCAGCGCGGCCTCGCTGCGCGCGGACAGCACGATCAACTGCGGGCCGACTTCCACTGGATCGCGGGAGGGCTCCGGCGCCTCTTCCAGCACCACGTGCGCGTTGGTGCCGCCGATGCCGAAGGAGCTGACGCCCGCGCGGCGCGGCGTGGCGCCGGCCGGCCAGGGCGCGGCCTGCGCACTGGCGGTGAAGGGCGAGTCCTCGAGGTTCAGTTGCGGGTTGGGCCGCTGGAAGTTCACCAGCGGCGGCAGCTCGCGGTTTTTCAGCACCAGCACGGCCTTGATGAGCCCGGCCACGCCGGCGGCGGCGTCCAGGTGACCCAGGTTGGCTTTCAGCGAGCCGAGCCGGCAGAAGCCGCGCTCGTCGGTGCCGCCCTCGAACACCTGGCGCAGCGCCATGATCTCGATCGGGTCGCCCAGCGGCGTGGCCGTGCCGTGCGCCTCGATGTAGCCGATGCTGCGCGGCTCCACGCCCGCCAGGATCTGCGCGGTGGCGATGGCCTCGACCTGGCCGTCCACGCTGGGCGCGGTGTAGCCGGCCTTGCCCGCGCCGTCGTTGTTGATGGCCGCGCCACGGATGACGGCGTGGATGGTGTCGCCGTCGGCCAGCGCATCGCTCAAACGCTTGAGCACCACGATGCCCGCGCCCGCGCCGGGGCGCGTGCCCTTGGCGTCGGCGTCGAAGGGCCGGCAGCGGCCGTCGGGCGAGAGGATCATGCCCTCCTGGTAGAGGTAGCCGCCGCGCTGCGGGAAGCTGAGCGACACGCCACCGGCCAGCGCCATGTCGCATTCGTGCCGCTCCAGCGCGCGGCAGGCCGCCTGCACCGCCACCAGCGAGGTGGAGCACGCGGTCTGCAGCGTCATGCTGGGGCCGCGCAGGTCCAGCTTGTAGGACACGCGCGTGCAGAGGAAGTCCTTGTCGTTGCCCAGCATGAGCTGGTAGCCGCCCACGGAGGCCGTCAGTGCCTCATGGCGCAGGACCTGCGAGAGCAGGTAGGTATTCATCCCGGACCCGGCGTACACGCCCACCGGCGCCTCGATGGCGCCCGGTGCGTAGCCCGCGTGCTCCAGCGCCTCCCAGGCGCACTCCAGAAAGATGCGCTGCTGCGGGTCGATCACCTGCGCCTCGCGCGGCGACAGACCGAAGAAGGCCGCGTCGAAGTGCTCCGATTCCTGCAGCACGGTGCCGCGCTTGACGTACTGCGGCTGTGCGCTCAGCGCCGGGTCCACCCCGGCCTCGCGCAGGTCCTCGTCGCTGAAGTCCTCCAACGACTCCACGCCCTCGCGGATGTTGCGCCAGAAGGCGTCGAGGTCGCTCGCGCCCGGGAAACGCCCCGCCAGGCCGACGATGGCGATGGCGTGCGCGGGGTACTGGTCCTTGTGGTCCGTGTGGTCCATCCGTCAACCCTGAATCTCAACCTTGAATTTGCTTGGCGGCGCGGGCGCGCGCCCGCTCCAGTGCCGAGTTCGTGCCCACCGGCGCGCCCAGGCGGTCCGCCTGCGCCGCCACCGTGGTGCGCTGGAACAGCTCGACCAGCGGGATCTCCTGCCCGAATTCGCGCTTGATCGCGGCCTGCAGGCGCACCAGCAGCAGCGAGTGCCCGCCGATGTCGAAGAAGTTGGCGTGCAGGCCCACGCGGTCGAGCTTGAGGATGCCGCGCCACAGCGCGGCCACCTGCCGCTGCACGGGCGACATCAGCGCCTCGGCCACTTCGTCGGCCTCGCTCGGCGCGCTTGCCTCGGGCACGGGCAGGGCCTTGCGGTCCACCTTGCCGTTGGGCGTGAGGGGAAAGGCCTCCAGCACCACGAACTGGTTGGGCACCATGTACTCGGGCAGTTGCGCGCGCAGCGTGGCGCGCATGGCCTCGGCCTCGGGCGTGGCGCCGGGGGTGGGCACCACGTAGGCCACCAGGCGCTGGTCGCCGGGCGTGTCCTCGCGCACGTGCACCACGTTGCTCTTGATGCCGGGGTGGCGCGAGAGCACGGTCTCGATCTCGCCGAGCTCGATGCGAAAACCCCGCACCTTCACCTGGTGGTCGCGCCGGCCCACGAACTCCAGGCGGCCATCGGCCAGGAAGCGCACCACGTCGCCCGTGCGGTACACGCGCGTGGGGCCCACGCCGGGCAGGTCCAGCGTCACGAACTTCTCGGCGGTGAGTTCGTCGCGGTTGCGGTAACCACGCGCCAGGCCGTCGCCACCGATGCACAGCTCGCCGCCCACGCCGATGGGCGCCGGCAGACCGGAAGGCTCCAACACGTACACCTGCGTGTTCGCGATGGGGCGGCCGATGGAGATGCCGCGCGCGGTGTCGGTGATGCGCTGCACCGTGGACCAGATCGTGGTCTCGGTGGGGCCGTACATGTTCCAGAGCTCGCCGCCGGTGGCGATGAGCTTGTCGGCCAGCTCGCGCGGCAGGCCTTCGCCGCCGCACAGCATCTTCATGCCGGGCCGCCCGCGCCAGCCGCTGTCGAGCAGCAGGCGCCAGGTGGCGGGCGTGGCCTGCAGCAGGGTGGCCTCGTGGCGCTCCAGCAGTTGCGCCAGGCGCAGGCCGTCGAGCGCGGTGGCGCGCGAGGCCAGCACCACGGTGCCGCCCACCGTCAGCGGGCCGTGGATCTCCAGGCCCGCGATGTCGAAGGACAGGGTGGTCACGGCCACGAAGCGGTCCTGCGCGGTGATGCCCGGCTCGCGCTGCATGGAGAGCAGGAAGTTCACCACCGCGCGGTGCTCCAGCATCACGCCCTTGGGCCGGCCGGTGGAGCCGGAGGTGTAGATCACATAGGCCAGGTCGGTGGGGCCCGCGCTGGCCGGCAGGTTCAGCGGCGACTGGGCCACCAGCTCGGCCTCGCTGGCGTCCAGGCGCACGCCGTGCACGCCATCGGGCAGGCCATCGGCCAGCGCGGACTGCGTGACCACGATGGCCAGCGCCGCGTCTTCCATCATGTAGTCGATGCGGTCCTTGGGGAAGGCCGGGTCCAGCGGCACGTAGGCCGCGCCGGCTTTCAGGATGCCCAGGATGGCGACCACCATGTCCAGGCCGCGCTCCATCCACACGCCCACCAGCGAGCCCGCGCCCGCGCCAAGCGCGCGCAGGTGGTGGGCCAATCGGTTGGCGCGCGCGTTCAGCTCGGCGTAGCTCAGCGACTGCTCGTCAAAACGCACGGCCACGGCCTGCGGCGTGCGCGCCACCTGCGCCTCGAACAGGCCGTGCACGGTCTGCTCGCGCGGGTAGTCCACGGCGGTGGCGTTCCAGTCGATCAGCAACTGGCGCTGTTGTGGCTCGCTCAACATCGGCAGCGCACTTAGGGGGCTGTCTGGGGTGGCGATGGCGCTGCGCAGCAACTGCTCGTAGTGGCCCGCCATGCGTTCGATGGTGCTGGCGTCAAAGAGATCGGTGTTGTACTCAAAAACAATCCTGAGGCCCTGCTCTGCGTCATAAACGTCTACAGCCAGATCGAAGCGCGCAGGAGCCGCGGTCAGTTCGATGCTTTCGCACTGCAGTCCCTCAAGCATCAAATCGGTGATCGCCAGGTGCTGCATGACGAACAACACCTGGAACAGCGGTGTTCTGTCAAGCTCGCGGCTTGTGCCAAGCACGTCCACCAGGACATCGAACGGCATTGCACGGTGGGTAAATGCCTTGAGAGCGCGTTCCCTCACCCGCTTCATGTGCGCCCTGAAGCTCGGATCCCCCGAAAGGTCGCCCCTGATCACCACGTTGTTGGCAAAGAAGCCCACCACCTGCTCCACCTCAGAGCGGTTGCGATTGGCCATTGCCGTGCCAATGGCCAGATCCGTTTGGCCGCTGTAGCGGTGCATGAGCACCTGAAACGCCGACATCAGGTACATGAAAAGCGTGATCCCCTCCTGCCGAGCAAACGACTTGAAGAGGCCGGAGTCTTCCGGTGAGTACCGCACGATATGGCGTGCGCCAGCGTGGGTGCGGACTGGCGCACGAGGGCGATCCGTTGGCAACTGCAACAAAGGCGGCAGCCCTGCCAACTCCTTCTTCCAGAACTCGACGTGCGAAGCCAGGGCACCCTGAGCCAAAGCCTGCTGCTCCCAGACGACGTAGTCGACAAACTGCACAGCATGCAGCGGAAGTTCTACCGACTCGTCGCGCACGCTGGCCCTGTAAAGGTTCTGTAGCTCGGACATCAGGGCGCCCACGGAAACACCATCCGCGACGATGTGATCGATAACCACCATGAACACGTTTGACTGCTCGTCCTCATTGAGCAACCCTGCGCGCATAAGCGGTGCCGTCGACAAATCGAAGGGCCGCGACACAAACTCGTCGATGGCTCGTTGCGAGGCCGCTTCACGGCTTTCGCCCGGCAGCATCGACAGATGAACCTGCTCCAGCTCCAGTAGGAAGTTGCCTTCAATCGCACACCGGGGTTCGTCCTGAACCGTCAGAAAACGCGTGCGCAGACTCTCGTGGCGGGCCAATAGCAGTTGAAGCGCCTGTTGCAGGGCTTGCGCGTCCAATGCGCCCCGCAAGCGGACCACCACAGGAATGTTGTAAGCAGAACTTCGTGGGTCCACCTGGCGCAGAAACCACAAGCGCTGCTGAGTGTGGGCGATCGGCATCTCCGGCCCACGCGCCACGGGCATCAGCGGCCCACGGCCGCGCCGGCCCGTGGGTCGATTCGCCAAGTGAGCGACCAGCGCCTCCTTGCGCTGAGCAATTTCTTCTCGAAGCTCCTCCGTGAGAACCCCTTTGGGCGCATTGACAGTGAGTTTGTCCCCGTTGAGCCCGAGCTGGATGTCCAGCTGCGACAGGCGCCGGATCAATTCGCCCAGGCCGGCCACGCCCGCCGTGTCCTCTCCCCGTGACAAGGCCGTCAACTCCTCTGCCCTCTGAGACACCTGCAGGTAGAGGTGTGGCGAAAGGGCCCTTGCCGGCGCATGCAGACTCAGATGACCTTCGTTCGCCTCCACGACGACGCCTTGATCGGCAAGGGACTGCATCCAGACCCGCAATTCAATTGACATCGCTCATGTCTCCCTGCAAAAGTTTTCACAATGGCACGTCGCGGTCGTCGCCGGTGGCCTCCAGAAAGTCCACGGACAAGGACGATGCGGCCTTCATGCCACCGCCGCCGCCTTCGCCAGCAGCGGCGCCAGGCTGGCCGAGACGTCGGCCAGCAGCGCGTCGCGCTGGGCGTTGAGGTAGAAGTGGTCGCCCGGCAGCACGCGCAGGTGGAAGGGGCCGCTGGACTCGCCGCGCCAGCCCTCCAGGTGCTCGCGCGGGGTCAAGGGATCGTGCGAACCGCCGAAGACCGACAGCGGGCAGGCCAGCGGCGTGCGCCCGGCCGGCGGCGTATGTGTCTCCAGTGCGTGGATGTCGGCGCGCAGCGAGGGCAGCAGCATGGCCATCAGTTCCTCGTGCTCGGCCACCTCGGGCGGGATGCCGCCGTAGCGGCGCTGGATCTCGGCCACGAAATCGGCGTCGGACAGCACGTGCAGCAGCGGGTCGGGGTTGGGCCAGTGCGGCGGGCGCCGGCCCGAGACGAACAGGTGCCAGGGCATGGGCGCACCTTCATGGCTCAGGGCGCGCGCCACCTCGTTGGCCAGCACGGCGCCCATGCTATGGCCGAACAGGGCGTAGGGCAGGTCCAGGTGCGGGCGCAGGGCATCCACCACGCCGTCGACGATGTGGTCCAGCCGGGTGATGACCGGGTCCTTCAGGCGGTTGGCGCGCGCGGGCAACTGGATGGCCACGAGCTCCACCGCGTCGGGCAGCGCGTTGCACCAGGGCCGGTACACGCCCGCGCTGCCGCCCGCGTGCGCGAAGCAGAACAGGCGCAGGCGCGCGCCCGGGCGGGGAACGAAACGCTGCAGCCAGGGGCTGTTCATGGCGCACCCCGGCGGCTGGATTCCTGACGTTCGATGGCCGGTGCGACCCTGCATTGCATGATGGCTTCCTCTGGCGTGCCCACGCGGGCGCGCCTGCCCCCGGATGTAACGTGAACGTATCGGTTTTCGAGGCCTCATGTTACCGAATGTTTCACCCCAAAACCGCTCCGCCGGAGCCGTTTCCAGTGCCATTCATCACGTTCCATCCCATACCTGTCTCAGGTTCAGAGGGCACACGTGACAAGAATGAGGAAATGCTCAAATCCCCTCCCTGATCGATACCCGTATCTGCATGTGGCACGGCGCGGGAAACGGATTAGACGGGGAGTTGCGCCGGATAGGTAGTAAATATTCACGCCAGCGGCTGTAACGAACATGCGGATGGATCAACAAACGCCCTTTTCAGCCCCGGGCATCGAGCTCTGGCTGGTGGACCTGCAGGCCCCGGCGCGCGAGCGCGAAGCCCCGGCGCCCGGCGACTGGCTGGACGAGGCCGAGCGCTCGCGCGCCGCGCGCTTCCATTTCGAGCGGGACGCCCACCGCTACCGGGCCAGCCACACCGCCTTGCGCCACCTGCTGGCGCAGCGCACCGGCGTGGCGCCCGCCGCCCTGCGCTTCGCGGCGGGCCGCCACGACAAGCCGCAGCTGGACCTGCCGGGCGCACCGGCCTTCAACATGAGCCACAGCGGCCGCTGGGCGCTGATCGGCATCGGCGGGCAGGCGCCGATCGGCGTGGACATCGAGGCGCCGCGCGAGATGGACGACCTGATGGCCCTGGCCGAGCGCAACTTCACCGCGAGCGAATGCGCAGAGCTGCTCGCCCTGCCTGAGGCCGGGCGCCTGCGCGCCTTCCTGCGCTGCTGGACGCGCAAGGAGGCCTGCCTGAAGGCCGTGGGCAGTGGTCTGTCGATCGAGCCCGGCCTGTTCGAGGCCGGCACCACGCCCGAGCGGCGCACCACCACCCTGCCCGTTTCGGGTCAGGCCTGCGAGGTGACGGTGGTCAGCGTGGACGTCGATTGCGAGGCGCTGGCGGCCGTGGCCTGGGTAGAGCCGGGCTCACGGCATCTGGCGTTCTAGCGGAGGCGCTGCTGGCCCGCCCGCTCACGATGCCTCAAGCCGCCGAGGCCGGCACCGGCGCCGGTGTGCGCGGCAACTGCGTCAGCACCAGCAGCGTCACCACCGAGGTCACCGCCATCACGCCCAGCAGGGCCGTGAACCCCGCCGCCTTCACCACCGGGCCGATCGCCCACACCGCCACCGAACTCGCGCCCAGCGACACCGCCAGCCGCATGCCGGCCACGCGCGAGCGCATGCCGTCGTCGACGAAGCGCACGATCATCGCGTCGGTGAAGGGAATAGCGCCGAAGATGGCCGACATGAACAGCAGCTGCATGAAGAGGAAGGCCCAGCCGTCCAGTGTGGTGGCCAGCGCCAGCAGCAGCGCCTGCAGGCTGATCACGCCGATGTACAGCCGCTTGAGCGAGTGCCGGTCGATCAGGTAGCCCACCACCAGTTGCGTGACCGAGGCCGCCGCGTAGACCAGGGCCAGCAGGGTGCCGATGCGCGCCGGGTCTTGCGAGACCTCGCGCAGGCGGTCGGTCAGCAACTCGAAGTTGGCGTTGGTGGACAGGTTGAACAGCAGGCCGCCGCTGGTGGCCGCCATGGTCATGATGAGGAAGAGGCGCGCCAGCGGCATGCCCGAGGGCGGGTGCCCGCTGGCGTTCTTCTTCGCGGGCGCCGCGCTTTCGCGCGTGCCGTACAGCGCGAAGGCGACCCCGCAAGCCAGGCAGATCAGCCCCGGCACCACGAAGGCCATGCGCCAGCCCGTGTACTTGACGAGAAAGCCCGTGAGCACCGCGGCGAAGGCCACGCCGAGGTTGCCCACGAGGCCGTTGACGCCGATCGTCCAGCCCGGGCGCGGCGCGCCCTGCACCAGCATGGGAATGCCGACCGGGTGGTAGATGGACGAGAAGGCGCCGAGCAGCGCCAGCGCCAGCGCCATCTGCATCGGCGTGTTCGTGGCCGCCACCAGCAGCGAGGCCGCGCCCATGCCGAAGAAGAACACCAGCATCATGGGACGGCGCCCCCAGTGGTCGCCCAGCTTGCCCGCGGGCAAGGAGCCGACGCCGAAAAAGAAGAAGGCCGCCACGCCATAGGGCATGAGGTCCTCCCAGCGCGCGAGGCCGAAGTCGCGGGCGATGCTGGTCACCGCCGTGGCGAAGATCAGCAGCATCATGTGGTCCATGGCATGGCCGACGTTGAGCAGGGTCTGGGTGGTGCGGTTGTGCATGGGAGCGATCATCGGCGGTTAAGCTGTGCGCGCAAAATTCAAGACCGCCAGAAATGCGTCCAAAACCGCCAAGCCTTGCCAGCGTGCGCCAGCGCGGTCCCAGCGCCGGCGCGCTGGCCGCGAACCGGGTGCCGCGCCCCGTCGCGGCGCTGGCGCGCTCCGACCCGCCCGGCACGCAGATCGCCCCGCACCTGCACGCGCGCGACCAGCTCATCTACGCCATCCGCGGCGTGATGACGATCCGCGCCAACGGCTTCATCTGGACCATTCCCCCCAGCCACGGCATGTGGATGCCCGCGCACGCGGTGCACCAGATCCACATGGACACCGAGGTGGAGATGCGCACGCTGTACTTCCAGCCCGGCACGGTCACGGGCCAGGGGCGCGGCTGCCAGGTGCTGGCGATCACGCCGCTGCTGCGCGAGCTGATCCTGCGCGCGATGACGGTCCCGCCCCGCTACGCGCTGGACAGCGCCGACGCGCGCCTGATGGACCTGATCGTGGACGAGGTGGGCCGGCTGGAGCCACGCCCGCTGTCGTTGAAGCTGCCGGCGGACAAGCGCCTGGCGCGGCTGTGCCAGTGGCTGATCGAGGACCCGGGCCATGCCGGCTCCATCGCCGAGCTGGGGCATCGGGTGGGCTTGTCGGAACGCAGCGTGATCCGCCTGTTCCCGCAGGAGACGGGGCTGAGCCTGCACCGCTGGCGCCAGCAGGCGCGGCTGATGCGGGCCTTCGCGCTGAGCGATCAGGGCATGAACATCGGGCAACTGGCGGACGAACTCGGTTACGCGAGCGCGTCGGCCTTCGGAAAGATGTTCGCCAAACAATTCGGGCAGGCACCGCGGCGGGTGCTGCTGCCCTGAAGGGCCGGCTCGGGGCCGGATGGGCGGGCGTCCGGGAAGGGGCCTCAGGCCGCCCGGGGAGGACCGCCGATTGCCGGGGGAACTCCTCCTGATGGTTAGGGCTCGCTCAGGCCATCAAGCCCATCGGCGTCCATGGGCAACGGAGGAACCCTGACATGGCCAACAACGAGCGAGCCCCTGCCCACCGCACAACGCCCTTTCCGATGGCCGCTCCGATGGCCGCTCGTGTGGCCGCGCTGGCGGCCTGCCTGGCGCTCGCCGCCTGCGGCGGTGGCGGCAGCGGCGGCTCGGGACCACCCACCGCGGGCGACGGACCGCCCGCACCGGACGGATCGATTGCCCAGGACGCCCCGGCTGGCGTCGTCTACCTCAAGCGCAGCGCCAGCTCGCAGGACTGGAGCTTCGGCCGCGCGCTGGCCTTCTCGCCGGATGGCAGCGCCCTGGCGGTGAGCCAGTCGTCGGCCCTGGAGCTGTTCACTCACCGCTCGGGCACGTGGTCGTGGGCGCAAACGCTGCCCTTCGAATGGCTGGACGCCCCAGTGCCGGCCTTCGCCGCCGACGCCAGCTTGCTGGTGGGTCTGCCCGGCGCCGACGCCGACGCCGCCCTGCCCGACGCTGGCCTGGTGCAGCGATTCGTGCCGACGGGCCAGGGGTGGGCCCTGACCGAGACCTGGCGCCCGCCGGCGCCGACGGCACAGGGCCGTTTCGGTGCCGCGGTCAGCGTCTCGGCCGATGGCTCGGTGGCGGTGGTGGGGGAAGCCGGCGCGTTCACGCCTGGGCGCTTTCACGTCTACCGGCGAAGCGGCGGTACCTGGTCCCTGCAGCAGAGCGTGGCACCGGTGTCTCCGCAGACGGGCAGCCTGTTTGCAGGACAGGCACAGGTCTCCGCCGACGGGAGCACCATCGTGGTGGGCGCGCAGCACGAGCGCAGTGGCGACACCGGCGACCCCGGCGACACCAGCCGGCCGAACGCGGGTGCGGCGTTCGTCTATGGCTTCGACCCGGAAGCCGGCGCCTGGCGACTGCAGGCCTACCTGAAGGCGCCCACACCCGTCGCTGATGCCTGGTTCGGCAGCGCCGTCGCGATCTCCGGCAACGGTTCCACCGTGGTCATCGGTGAGCGGTTCCGGGGGGTGGAGGGCTGGCCCGGCGCGGGACGGGCCTACGTGTTCCGCCGAGGCGCGAGCGGCTACGCGCTCGCGCAGGCCATCACCTCACCCCAGGCCCGGGACAGGCGCTACTTCGGCGGCCACGCGCTGGCGCTCACGCCCGATGGCACGACCCTGGCGATCGGCGAGATCGGCGACACCAGCACCGGCGTGGGCCCTGGGGCCGACCCGACGCAGGCGAGCCGCAGCTGGGCCGGTGCCGCGCACGTCTACCGCCTGGAAGGTGGCCGATTCGTGCACGCGCAGTACCTGAAAGCCAGCAACACGGGCCAGGGCGACCTGTTCGGCTGGTCCCTCGCGCTCACGAACGACGCCGGCACCCTGGCCGTCGGCGCGCCGGCGGAGGGCAGCGACAGCACCGGCATCGGCGGCGACCAGGCGGACAACAGCGTGTTGCACCGGGGTGCGGTCTACCTGTATTGAGGCGTTGAAGCGCGAATGCCAGCGCCATGTCCCTGACCCAGGCGTTCGCGCAGGAAATCCACCACGGCGCGCACGCGCCGCGGCACGAACGCCCGTGAGGCGTACAACAGCCACACCGAGGTCGGCAACTCGCCAGCGTTCACCTCGTACTGCGGAAACAGGTCAACCAGCCGGCCTTGCGCCACGTCGTCCCCGGCCAGCAGGTCGGCCAGCAGCACAGGACCGAGCCCGTCCAGTGCCGCGCGGCGCAGTGCCGATGCCGTGGTGACGCTGAGCCACCCCTTGACCGGAACCACCTGCGTGCCGCCTTGCTTGCCGCGGAAGGTCCAGGTGCTGCGGTGGGCGCCCTGGGCAAAGCGCAGGCAGTCACACGCCGTCAGGTCGGCCGG
>NZ_DATIGV010000014.1:0-3349 GCF_035481345.1 Hydrogenophaga sp.
ATGCCCAAGCCCGACGTGGTGGCGCTCACCGGTGGCTACCGCAAGACGCCGCTGCTGCAGATCGGTGCCGACATCTACTGCGACACCGCGCTCATCGCCGACGTGCTGGAGCACCGCGCGGCCGAACCGCCGCTGTTCCCCGTGCACGCGCGGGGCCTGTCGCGCGCCGTGGCGCAGTGGGCCGACTCGTCCCTGTTCTGGGCCTCCATGGGCTACACGCTCAGCCCCAAGGGCGCGGCCAAGATGTTCGCCGGCTTGCCGCCCGGCGAGGGGCAGGCCTTTGCCGCCGACCGCGCCACCATGCGCCAGAACATGACGCTGCTGCGCCCCGCCGACGCCACCAGCGCCTACCGCAGCTACCTGCGCCGCCTGGCCAACATGCTCGATGAACAGCCCTACCTGCTCGGTGAGGTGCCGTGCATCGCCGACTTCGCGGCCTACCACCCGCTGTGGTTCACGCGCAAGCTCAACCCCGGCATGGCCAGCATCCTCGACGCCACGCCCGACGTGCTGGAGTGGATGGACCGCCTGGCCGCCATCGGCCATGGCCGCAGCGAGCGCCTGAGCAGCGCCGACGCCGTGGGCATCGCGCACGCGGCCACGCCCGAGCCCATCAAGGCCGACGAGGTGTTCCAGGACGACCATGGCATCGCGCTGGGCAGCCGCGTCAGCATCGCCGCCGAGGCCTTCGGCACCGAGACCAGTGAAGGCGTGCTGCTCGCCGCCACGCGCACGCGCTACACCATCGAACGCCACGACGACCGCACCGGCACGGTGCACGTGCACTTTCCGCGCGTGGGTTACGTGCTGCGCGAGGTGAAGGCTTGATCGCCTGGCGCTGCCCGCGCTTCGACGAACTGTCTGCGCGCGAGGTCTATGAACTCATGCGCCTGCGCAGCGAGGTCTTCGTGGTCGAACAGCGCTGCGTCTACCTGGACGCGGACGGCGCCGACCCCGCCTGCTGGCACCTGCTGGGCGAGAGCGACGGCGAACTGCAGGCCTACGCGCGCCTGGTGCCGGCGGGCCTGAAGTTCGCCGAGGCCAGCATCGGCCGCGTGGTCTGCGACCCCGCCACGCGCGGCACCGGCCTGGGCCACGCGCTCATGCGCGAGGCCGTGGAGCGCGTGCGCGCGCTGTGGGGGCCGGGGCCCATCCGCATCGGCGCGCAGGCGCACCTGGAAGGCTTTTACCGGCAGCACGGCTTCGTGCCAGACGGCGCGCCCTACGACGAGGACGGCATTCCCCACATCGAGATGCTGCGCCGCTGAACCCACCACCACAGAGGAGACAACCACATGATCCAGAACTTCGAGGGCACGACGGCGGTGCTCACCGGCGCGGGCTCGGGCTTTGGCCTCGAGTGCGCGCGCATCGGCGCGCAGCGCGGCATGAACCTCGTGCTGGTGGACGTGCAGGCCGATGCGCTGGAGCGCGCCGAGGCCGAGATGAAAGCCGCCGGCGCGACCGTGATGGCGCGCCGCGTGGACGTGTCCGACGCGGCGCAGATGGAATCGCTGGCCGAGGAGGTGTACCGCCTCTTCGGCGCGCCGCACTTCGTCTTCAACAACGCGGGCGTGGGCTCGGCCGGGCTGATCTGGGAGAACTCGGTGCGCGACTGGCAGTGGGTGCTGGGCGTCAACGTGTGGGGTGTGGTGCACGGCGTGCGCCTGTTCACCCCCATGATGCTGGACGCCGCCAAGGCCGACCCCGCGTGGCGCGGCCACATCGTCAACACCGCCAGCATGGCGGGTCTGCTCACGCCGCCCAACATGGGCATCTACAACGTGAGCAAGCACGCTGTGGTGGCCTTCACCGAGACCCTCTACCAGGACCTGCGCCTGGTCACCGACCAGATCGGCGCCAGCGTGCTGTGCCCGTACTTCGTGCCCACGGGCATCAACCAGAGCCACCGCAACAAGCCGGCCGAGATGGCCGAGGAGGCGCTGACGAAGAGCCAGATCATCGGCCAGGCCATGAGCGACAAGGCCGTGGGCTCGGGCAAGGTCACGGCGGCCGAGGTGGCGCACCGGGTGTTCGAATCCATCGAGGCCGACCGCTTCTACGTGTTCAGCCACCCCAAGGCGCTGGGCAATGTGCGCTCGCGCATGGAGGCCATCGTGAACGTGCAGAACCCGCCCGATCCCTTCCTGGAGCGGCCGGAGGTGGGCGAGCAGTTGCGCGCGGCGCTGCGCGGCGGCTGAGGTGCCCATGGACTCGCCGGCCGCGCGAGGCCATTGCCTGTTCGCCACCGCCATCGGCACCTGCGGCATCGCCTGGGGGCCGGCGGGCATCGTGGCCGTGCAGTTGCCCGATGCGGGCAACGAGGCCACGCGGCAGCGGCTGCTTCGCAACGCGGGTGAGGAACTGCCGGCCGCCGAGCCACCGCCCGAGGTGCAGGCGGCCATCGCGGGCGCGCTGGAGCCGGACCTGTTCGGGCCGCCCGGGGCTTAGCTGCCCGCCAGCCTCTGCGCCAGCGCCCGCGCCGACAGCGGCGCGCAGCCCTCGGCCTTGTTGCTGATGGTGACGTAGGCGTTCTGCCCCGCGCCGGTGACGCCGCGCACCGTGCGCACGATGAGCTCGCGCGTGTCCTCGTCGACGTCGTGGATGCGGTCGTACGGCGCGTACCCGCGTTGCGCGTCTTCATAGCCATAGGCGCCATGCAGCGGGTTGAGGTTCCAGCGGCACACCAGCGGGCCGGGCCACAGGGCGCGCAGCAGCGGCAACTGGTCGGCCAAACGCGGCATCTTGGCGTGCAGGCCCAGGCAGTAGGTGGCGCCGGTGTCGCGCAGCACCTCGGCCAGCGCGGGGGCGATGCCCGGTGCGAGCCACTCGGGGTCGCGCACTTCCACCGCCACCACACCATCGGGCGTGGCGCTGCGCACGTCCGGCAAGGCCTTGAGCATCGTGCGCAGGCGGTCCAGCAGCAGCGGCAGGCGCTGCAACTGCATGAAGGGCAGGGGGCTCAACTGGAACACCAGCGCGCCGACCTTGTGCTCCAGGCCGGCGAGCGCGGGCTCGATGAACTCCTTCGCCGCGACGGCGGGGTCGAGGAACAGCGGGTTGGGTTCGCGGCCCTTGCCGTCCTCGCTGCGGATCTGCGCGTCGCAGACCAGCGCGGGGGCTTTCACCACGAAACGGAAGTCGGCGGGCACCTGCTCGGCGTAGCGGCGGAACTGCACCTCGGTGAGGGCGCGGTAGAAGCTGCGGTCGACGCAGACCGTGCGCAGCAGGGGGTGCTGGCCGTAGGCGGTGAGGCCTTGTTTCGAGAGCGTGGCGTCGGGGTAGTCGCGGTCCCACACCAGGCCGGTCCAGCCGGGGTAGGTCCAGGACGAGGTGCCCAGGCGCAGGC
>NZ_DATIGV010000015.1:0-17994 GCF_035481345.1 Hydrogenophaga sp.
CGACCTGCAGGTGGGCCAGACGGGCAAGATCGTGGCGCCGCAGCTCTACATCGCGGCCGGCATCTCCGGTGCCATCCAGCACCTGGCGGGCATGAAGGACTCCAAGGTGATCGTGGCGATCAACAAGGACCCGGAGGCGCCGATCTTCTCGGTGGCCGACTACGGGCTGGAGGCCGACCTCTTCGAGGCCGTGCCCGAGCTGGTCAAGGCGCTCTGATCCCGAGTCTGCACTCGAAGTCGCATCGAGGCAGCGGCATCACGCCAGCAACAACGCCATCCAGCAGCGGCCGCGGAACCGGCTTTGCCGGGCCGCGGGCCGCGCCCCCTTGAGGGGGTGCCGCGCAGCGGCGCAGGGGTGGGCCTAATTTTTCTGGAGACAAGCCATGAGCTACACCGCCCCCCTCAAGGACATGCTGTTCAACATCGAGCACCTGGCGCGCATCGACCAGGTGGCCCAACTGCCCGGCTTCGAGGACGCGGGCCTGGAGACGGCGCAGGCCGTGCTCGAGGAGTGCGCCAAGCTCAACGAGGGCGTGGTGGCCCCGCTCAACCGCGAGGGCGACCTCAAGCCCTCGTCCATCAAGGACGGCGTGGTCAGCACCACACCCGGCTTCAAGGACGCCTACCGCCAATACACCGAAGGCGGCTGGCAAGGCCTGCAGCACCCCACCGACTTCGGCGGCCAGGGCTTGCCCAAGACCATCGGCTCGGCCTGCGGCGAAATGCTCAACAGCGCCAACCTGAGCTTCGCGCTGTGCCCGCTGCTCACCGACGGCGCCATCGAAGCGCTGCTGACCGCCGGCAGCGACCAGCAGAAGGCCACCTACCTGCACAAGCTCATCAGCGGCGAGTGGACCGGCACCATGAACCTCACCGAGCCGCAGGCCGGCTCGGACCTGGCCGCCGTGCGCGCCCGCGCCGAGCCGCAGCCCGACGGCACCTACAAGATCTTCGGCACCAAGATCTTCATCACCTACGGTGAGCACGACATGGCCGACAACATCGTGCACCTGGTGCTGGCGCGGATCACCGGCGCGCCCGAGGGCGTCAAGGGCATCAGCCTGTTCACGGTGCCCAAGTTCCTCGTCAACCAGGACGGCAGCCTGGGCGCGCGCAACGACGTGCACTGCGTGAGCATCGAGCACAAGCTGGGCATCAAGGCCAGCCCCACGGCCGTTCTGCAATACGGCGATAACGGAGGCGCCATCGGCACGCTGGTGGGCCAGGAAAACCGCGGCCTGGAGTACATGTTCATCATGATGAACGCCGCGCGCTACGCGGTGGGCGTGCAGGGCATCGCCATCAGCGAGCGCGCCTACCAGCAGGCCGTGGGCTATGCGCGCGACCGCGTGCAGAGCCGCCCCGTGGACGGCAGCATGAACACCGCCGCGCCCATCATCCACCACCCCGACGTCAAGCGCATGCTCATGACCATGCGCGCCGCCACCGAAGGCTGCCGCGCCATGGCCAGCGTGGCCGCCGCCGCGTACGACGCCGCGCACCACCACCCCGACGCCGAGGTGCGAAAGCAGAACCAGGCCTTCTACGAGTTCCTGGTGCCGCTGGTGAAGGGTTACAGCACCGAGATGAGCCTGGAGGTCACGAGCCTGGGCGTGCAGGTGCATGGCGGCATGGGTTTCATCGAGGAGACCGGCGCGGCCCAGCACTACCGCGACGCCAAGATCCTCACCATCTACGAAGGCACCACCGCCATTCAGGCCAACGACCTCGTCGGCCGCAAGACCGCGCGCGACGGCGGCACCGTGGCCAAGGCCATCGCCGCGCAGATCCGCCAGACCGAAGCCGAACTGGCCAAGGGCAGCGCCAACGCCAAGGCCGTGGCCAAGCGCCTGACGGCCGCGCGCGAGGCCTTCGAACAGTCGGTGGACTTCATCGTGGCCAACACCAAGGGCAACCCCAACGCCGCCTTCGCGGGCAGCGTGCCCTACCTCATGCTGGCGGGCAACCTCATGGCCGGCTGGCAACTGGCGCGCGCCCTGCTGGTGGCCGAGGGCCTGTCGGCCAAGGGACAGGACAAGGCCTTCATGGACGCGAAGATCACCACCGCACGCTTCTATGCCGACCACATCCTGAGCCGTGCGCCCGGCGTGGCCGCCTCCATCGTCGAAGGCGCCGAGGGCGTGACGGCGATGGCCGTCGACGCGTTCTGATCCGTTCCGACCGATCCACCCACACGGAGACACCATGCCCGCACCCGAGCGTTACCTGCCCCCGATCCTCAAGAACCTCAAGTTCCCGGTGATCGGCTCGCCGCTGTTCATCATCAGCAACCCCAAGCTCGTGCTGGCGCAATGCAAGGCCGGCGTGGTGGGGGCCATGCCCGCGCTCAACGCGCGCCCGGCCTCGCAGCTCGACGAGTGGCTGGCCGAGATCACCGAGGGCATCGCGGCGCACAACAAGGCCAACCCTGACAACCCGGCCGCGCCCTTCGCCATCAACCAGATCGTGCACAAGAGCAACGACCGGCTCGAGCAGGACATGCAACTGTGCGCCAAGTACCAGGTGCCCATCGTCATCACCAGCCTGGGCGCGCGCGAGGACGTGAACCAGGCCGTGCACGCCTGGGGCGGCATCGTGCTGCACGACGTCATCAACAACGTCTTCGCGCACAAGGCGATCGAGAAGGGCGCCGACGGCCTGATCCCCGTGGCCGCGGGCGCGGGTGGCCACGCCAGCGTGAAGAGCCCCTTCGCCATGGTCCAGGAGATCCGCGAGTGGTTCGGCGGCCCGGTGGCGCTGTCGGGCGCCATCTCCTCGGGCGGCGCCATCCTGGCCGCGCAGGCCATGGGCGCGGACCTGGCCTACATCGGCTCGGCCTTCATCGCCACGCACGAGGCGCGCGCGGTGGACGGCTACAAGCAGATGATCGTGGAGAGCAACTCCGACGACATCGTCTACAGCAACTTCTACACGGGCATCCACGGCAACTACCTCAAGGGCTCCATCCGCAACGCCGGCATGGACCCGGAGAACCTGCCGCAGAGCGACCCGAGCAAGATGAACTTCTCCACTGGCGAAGGCGCCAACGCGGCCAAGGCCTGGCGCGACATCTGGGGCTGCGGCCAGGGCATCGGCGCCATCCGTGAGGTGATGGGCGCGGGCGATCTGGTGGCGCGCTTCAAGCGCGAGTACGCGCAGGCCAAGGCGCGGCTCTGCGTGGCCTGAGGAAGGCCGACACCGTCGACGAAGCCGGCCGAGTGCCGGCTTTTTCATGCGCGCGACCGCTCGTCAGAAAGCTAAACCATGTGGTTGAGCAATTGGTGATGAGGGCGTATATTCAACTTCATGGTTGAGCAATACTCCCCCGATCTCGACGCCGTCTTCAAGGCCCTCGCCGACCCTACGCGCCGCGACATGCTGCAGCGCCTGGCCAGCGAGGAACTGTCGGTGAGCGAGCTGGCGGCGCCGCTGGACATGTCGCTGGCGGCGGCCTCCAAGCACATCCAGGTGCTGGAACGCGCCGGCCTCGTGAAGCGCACGGTGCAAGGCCGCACGCACACCTGCCGCCTGGACGCCCAGCCGCTGCACGCGGGCATGGAGTGGTTGCGCCATTACGAGCGGTTCTGGACCGGGCGCGTCGATGCCCTCGAACGCCTGGTGCGCGCCGCGCATTCACCCACGAAACGGAGAAAGCCATGACGACGGATACCCTCTACGGCGAACGCCTGTCGAACGACACCGTGCGCATCGAACGCCAACTGCCTGGCACGCTCCAGGACATCTGGGCCTGGATCACCGAGAACGACAAGCGCGAGCAGTGGATGGCGCGCGGCACGCTGGAACAGCGCGTGGGCGGCGCGGTGCGGCTGGAGTTCCGCCACAAGGACTTGACGTATGCCGACGACCCCGCGCCGCCGAAGTACGCCGACATGGCCGAAAGCGCGGTGCTGCAGGGCGTGGTCACCGCCTGCGAGCCGCCGCGCCTGCTGGCCCACACCTGGGGCGGGCAGGGCGAGGTGCGCTACGAACTGAGCGAGTCGCGCGGTGGTGTACGACTGGTCATCACGCACCAGCGCCTGGCGGGCATGGAGGACATGCTCAGCGTCTCGGCCGGCTGGCACGCGCACCTGGACGTGCTGGTGTCGCGGGTGCAGGGCAGTGCGCGGCCGCGTTATTGGGCGCTGCACACGCGGCTGGAGGCGGAGTACGCGCAGCGGTTGGCGGGCTGAGCCACGACACGCCCGCCGGGCGCCTCAATCCGTCGGCGGCGTGGTCGGCGGCGTGCCACTGCGCAGCCAACTGCCGATGGAGTCGAACAGCTTGCCGAGCTCGCCGCCCAGCGTGGTCTTGTACTGCACGCCGGCCGTGTCCGATATCTGCGAGACCCAGCCGCCGTCGTGCCACTCGGCGTAGAGCCAGTCCTCGCCCTCGCGCACCAGGCCCTCGGGCGGCGTGGCGGGTGGCGCCACCGGCTGGCCCTTGAGCGCCGCGCCCATGTAGTCGATCCAGATCGGCAGCGCCACGCGCCCGCCCGATTCGTTGCCGCCCAGGCTGCGCGGCTGGTCGTAGCCCACCCACACGGTGGCGGCCAGCGTGGGCTGGTAACCGGCGAACCAGGCATCCACCGCGTCGTTGGTGGTGCCGGTCTTGCCGTAGATGTCGGCGCGCTTGAGCGCGGCCTGCGCGCGCGCGGCGGTGCCGCTGCGCGTCACCTCGTTGAGCAGGCTGCCCATCACGTAGGCGTTGCGCGCGGGAATGGCGCGGGTGTCCTCGCCCAGCGCCGCCGCTGGCGGGGCCTCGAACAACACCTTGCCCTGCGCATCGGTGATCTTCTCGATCACCACCGGCGAGACGCGCCAGCCGCCATTGGCCAGCGTGGCATAGG
The DNA here is from genome assembly GCF_035481345.1 of Hydrogenophaga sp. Taxonomy (GTDB): domain Bacteria; phylum Pseudomonadota; class Gammaproteobacteria; order Burkholderiales; family Burkholderiaceae_C; genus Hydrogenophaga. The sequence goes on from NZ_DATIGV010000015.1 coordinate 4,847, forward strand.
CCTGCACCATCTGCAGCGGCGTGGCGCTGCCGGTGCCCAGCGCCAGCGTCAGGTCCTCGGGCTGGCGCGCCGGGTCCAGGCCGAAGCGGCCGAGCCAGTCGCGCGCGTTGGAGGTGCCCGTGTGTTGCAGCACACGCACGCTGGCCAGGTTGCTGGAACGCGCCAGCGCCTCGCGCACGCTGATCGGGCCCTGGTGCTGGCCGTTGCTGTTGGTGGGGCTCCAGCCGTTGGCGGCGGTGAAGGGCAGATCGTCCACCAGCGTGGACGGCATCACGCGCGATTCCAGCGCCGCCGAATACAGCAGCGGCTTGATCGCCGAGCCCGGCTGGCGCCAGCCCTGGGTCACGTGGTTGAAGGGCTGGCGCGTGAAGTCGAAACCGCCCACCAGCGCGCGGATGCGGCCGGTGCGCGGGTCCATGGCCACCAGCGCGGCCTCGGCCTCGGGCCATTGCGAGATGGCCCAGGCATCGCTCTTCCTGTCCTTGGTCTTGCCCTTGCTCACCACGCGCACGATGGCGCCGCGCTCGATCTTCTGCGGCGCCTTGGCCTTGGGCTCCAGCCCGCGCTGCGCCCAGCGCAGGCCCTCGCCTTGAACGGTGATGCGCTCGCCGCTGGCGAGCTGCACCTGCAGGGCCTTGGGGTTCGCATCGAGCACGATGCCCACGCGCAGGGTCTCGTCGTCGCGGTGGTCCTTCAGCGCTTCGGCGGCGGCGCGCTCCAGCTCGGCCCCGTTGCCGGTGGGCAGTGTTTCGGTGTCCTCCGGCCCGCGCCAGGCGCCGCGCCGGTCGAAGGCCAGCACGCCGCGCTGCACCGCTGTGTGCGCCGCGCGCTGGTCGGCCGCCAGCAGCGAGGTGGTCACGCGCAGCCCCCGGGAATAGGCCTGTTCGCCGAAGCGCTCCACCACCGCCTGGCGCGCCATCTCGGCCACGTGCGCGGCGTGCACGCTGCGCTGGCCCGGCGTGCGCAGCTTGAGCTTCTCGGCCTTGGCCTGGGCCAACTGCTCCTCGGTGATCGCCTCGGTGGCGCGCATGCGCTCCAGCACCACGCGCTGGCGCTGCGTGGCGCGCTGGACGTTGGCCACCGGGTTGGCGTAGTACGGGTTCTGCGGCAGGCCGGCCAGCATGGCGTTCTCGGCCAGCGTGAGTTTGTCCAGCGGCTTGCCGAAGTAGGTCTGCGCCGCGGCGGCGAAGCCGTAGGCCCGCTGGCCCAGGAAGATCTCGTTCATGTAGATCTCCAGGATGCGGTCCTTGGAGATCTCGTTCTCCAGCTTGAGCGCCAGCCAGATCTCCTTGGCCTTGCGCTCGGCCGAGAACTGGCGCGTGAGCAGCATGGTGCGCACCAGTTGCTGGGTGATGGTGGAGGCGCCCTGCTTGCGCCCGCCGGTGATGGCGGCCACCAGCGCGCGCGCCATGCCCTTCGGGTCCACGCCCGAGTGTTCGCGAAAGCGCGCGTCCTCCACGGCCAGCACGGCCTGCTGCAGTTGCCGCGGGATGCGTTCGAGCGGAACGTACTCGCGCCGCTCGGCGCCAAACTGCGCGATCTCCTCGCCGTCGGCGGTGAGCACCTGCAGCGGCAGCTTGGGCTGGTAGTGCACGATGGGGTCGAGGGAGGGCAGCTCGAAAGGCGCGGCGGCCAGCGGCGGCACCGCCACCAGCGCACCGACCACCAGCAAGGCCAGTGCGGGCCGTTGGGGGATGAACGAAATCATGGAACCGGATTGTCCGCCCCCGGCGAGGCCCGTCCGTCGCAAGGCCGCACCGCTGTGGTTGCGATCTGTAACAGCTCGACCACAGCGGGCAGTCTTCGCACTCTCGCTCACCCTCGCCGGTTCGACAACAGCAGACAACCGAGGACAGCACGACGGCTGCGCCGCCCGAGCGCAACGCCGAGACGGGCTCAGACCCATGGCATCGCTTCGAACTGCGCTGCACGCACCTGGACGAGGTGTTGAAACCCGAGAACTGGGTCCACCCGCTGCGTGGCTTGCCTGACGCTCGGCGCCGACACCATCCGGCCCTTGCTCTTCGGTGAACTCCTGAGCCGGTTCACGGACCTCGCTCAGCCCAGCAAGCGCTGGAGCTACCACCGCTTCGTCGGCCGTTTCCAGAAACGGCGCCAGCGCTTCGCGGCACAGGCCCTGATACAGCAGCGCGGACCCGGAACGGGCTTGCCCGTGGAGTTGGCTCAGCGCACGCTCGAGTTGGGGCGTTTCACTGCTGCGGACCAGCTTGCGATGGCCGCGGCTGGCGCTCGCGCACGGTCCCGCGCCAACGCCACGGGTGCATGAGCTGGTGCAGGCCGCCGGATCCGCCTTCCGGGGCAGGGCGCCCAAAGCCCCCGGCCCCCAATCCTGAAGCTGCTGTGATGCCGACGCGACCGCAGCAACCCACAGCGCCGGCTCCGGCACACATGGGCGGCCCGACGATCTGGCCTTAACCAGGAACCCCAACATGTTGTCATCGCGCAAGAACTCCCCCGTGCACCCGCCACGTCCCATCGATGCCGTGCCAGACCTTGACAGGTACTCGGCGACTGCCGCGGCACACCACACGCCCAGTGAATGCTGCTTGCAGAACACTTCCGACGTGCTGCTCCTGTTGAAGGAGAAAGACCTCGCCTCCAAGCCGCTCAAACTGCAGATGCCCGGGCTGCTCGATACGGCCGACCTTGCTTCATTGACCTGGCTGTTGTCGCGCGAGGATGCCAAGCTGACGGAGCTGGACCTGAACCTGTCGAGCCGCACCGATCCCGCCCAGCTCACAGCCCTGCTGGCCCTGCTGCCCAAGCACCCCGAGTTGCGCAGCGTGCGCTTTTGCGTCGATGGCCAGGAACAAGGGCCTTTTCCGCCTGGCTTGCGCGAGGCACTGGCGCGTTCGAAGTCCTGTCTCATCAAGGGCGGCGTCGCGCTGCGCCAGGCCTTGTTCCGCCAACTCGACGACCGTTTAAACGCCATCAAGGACACCACGACCATGTGGGCCGTCGCGGCCGTTCTTGACGATTTCTGCCGGATGCGGCTCGACGACGCCAGCAGCCTCCTGGATGCCACGAGCGCCAAGACTCTGCGGTCGTACGCCGTGCTGGTGGGCGACGGGCCGCTGCGCCTGGCCGTCGAAGCCCTGCTCGCACCCGATGCCGCTCAGTGAGTGTGCCCGCATCCGCTGCTTCGCCGCTTACCTGTGGCGGCGCGTTCGATGGGAGTGCCGCCACAACAAAGATGCACCATGATTTCGGCCAAGCTGACGCTCTTAAACGTCTTACGCAACATCCGTTCCGCGACGCGTATCGGGCACGATCGGCAGTCGCCAGACGAGATTGCGATTCGCGTGGAAAGTGCCTCCGAACTCGCGGAGCTGCTGCAGACGCAGTTGCCTTGCACCTGCCGCATCTCCGTGCGTTTGACCGGTTTGGTCGGCACGCAAGAACTGGCCGACCTCGTGCGGCTGCTGCGTCAAGAGCTTGTTCAGCTCGAGCATCTGAGCCTCAACCTGAGTTCCACGGTCGAGGCGCCGGCACTGATCGAATTGCTCAAGGAGGTGGAGGCGCACCACGCTCGCCAGGAACTCCGCGGTCTTGAGCTGGCGGTCGGCGGGGGCCATGGCGGGCCCATCGCCGAACCGCTGCGCGAAGCGATCGCCGCTTCGTCCATGTGCCTCACCCTGGGTGGGGCCAGCCTTCGGTCCCTGCTGTTCGCACCGCTGTTATTGACGTTCGAGGGCGGCCTGGGGCCGAGCCCGACTCAAGACGCGGAGAAAATGCTTTGGGACTTGAAAACGTTCATCGAGGATGGATTGAGCTTGGACAGTCGTGTTGCTGCCTGTCAGCTCAACCGCTTGGCCCCCATAGCGATGTGCATAAAAGACGCCGCCTTGATTCGCGCGGTCAGTGCCTTGTCACCGGCCAGCACGATTCAGCTGTTCGGACTTCTGGAGCCGCATGAGGACCAGTGGCTGGATGAGCTGCAGATCCGTTATCGACTTGACACCTGTCCCTACTCGGAGGAGGAAGCGCAGGCATTGGCGGAGTGGCTCGCGAGTCCCCATCCCTCGCTGTGGGCCCTGAAGCTGTTCAGGAACTTTTATGTGAGCGCGCCGTCCTGGACGCAGGTCTTGCAGGGTCTGGTGGCACAGCCCTCCTTGCGCGTGGTCATGGTGGCTTTGACGTACAGCGACGCTGCCGATGCGTTGCCGGCGGACTTCGATTCCAAGTTCCGGCTGCAGTCGCTCCTGGTCTCTCTCGCCGGGCCCGACGCGGTGGCGCTGCTGGTGCATTGCCTCAAGCCCGAGAGCCTGGCGCTTGAGGCCGAACCAAGAACCATTGCGGCCATCCTGGCGAAGCTGCGCGCGAAATCGCCGAGCCTGTTTGGCTTGAGCGACATGCACTTGGGCTGGGTCGCCTATGCCGAGGCCGATCAGTCGGGGCAGGCCCTCGAAATTCTGTTCCAGGAAGCCAACAAGGCAGGCTTTGTCTGCGGCGATCACGCGGAGCCCCGCACCGAGCAAGCCTGGGACGAGTTGGCTCACCAGGTCGTGGCAGGTTGCCTGCAATTCAGCACAGCACCGGGCCCTTCCTTCGGCATGAAAGACATCGACAAAGGGACTTCCACGCTGCGCTTCGTCACCGTGAGGGACGCTTACACGGTTGGAGCCGGAGAGGCCGTGGTACAGCATTTGTTGATGCGCCATGACCGTTTCGGCGTGGGGCAGCCCGACGTGGCCCGCCAGCTGATCGAGGAGGCGGCGTTCACTGCCGACGATTTCAAGGCCCTGACCCTTGTTCACAAGGACGGACACCGTGCCGGGCAGGTCGCACACATCGTCTCGGCGATGAAGGAGGGCGGCATGACGGCAAAGGCCCTGCGCGACGCACTGTACTTGCCGTCTGGCGATCCGGACTTCGAGCTCGTCAAGGCCGTGTGGCGGCGGCTCACCGAGATGTCGGCCGACGAGTCGATGTGGCGCCTGTACGACGCGGCCACGGGCACCTAACACCGCCCAGCGCCGGCGGCATCAGCTGCTGCCGCGCAGCACCAGCTCGAAACCCAGGTCGGCGCTGCTGCTGGTCACCGCCTCACCACGCAGCAAGGACAGCAGCAAACGCGCGCCGGTCTCGCCGATCGCGCGCCGCGGCGTGCGCACCGTGGTCAGCGGCGGCAGCATCTGCTCGCTGCCCGAGAGGTCGTTGAAGCCCGCGACCGCGAGGCGTTCGGGCACCGCCACGCCCAGGCGCAGCGCCGCCAGCAGGCCACCCTGCGCCAGGTCGTCGTTGCAGAAGAACACCGCGTCAACCTCGGGCCGCGAGCGCAGCAGGTCTTCCAGCAGCTCGCCGCCCAGGCGCATGGAGGAGGGCTGCGGGCTCAGCAGCTCCAGCCGCGCGTCGTACAGACCGGCCGCGCGCAGGCAGCGGCGGTAGCCCTCGGCGCGCTGCAGCACGCGCGGGTCCAGCTGCGCGGCCACGAAGGCGATGCGCCGCCGCCCACGGTCCAGCAGGTGCTGCGTGATCGCGTGGCCCGCGTCCTGCTGCGAGAAGCCCACGCAGTGCACGCCGGGTGCGTCGGTCAGCTCCATCAGGTACACGCAGGGTATGCCGCTGGCGGCCACCATCTGGCGCGCCGCCTCGGTGCGGTCGAAGCCCGTGAGCAGCACGCCCGCCGGCCGCTGCGACAGGTAGGCCCGCAGCAACTGCTCCTCCTCCATCGGGTCGTAGTGCGTCACGCCGATGAGGGGCTGGTAGCCGTGCGGCAGCAGCACGCGGTGCACCGCCTCGATCACGTCCACGAACAGCGCGTTGGACAGCAGGGGCACCAGCACCGGTACCTGCGTGCCACGCGCCGAGGCCAGGGCGCGCGCGGCCGGGTCGGGCACGTAACCCAGGCGCGCGGCGGCGGCCTTCACGCGCTCCACCAGCTCGGCGGCCACGCCGCGCTCGCCGCGCAGCGCGCGCGAGGCGGTGATGGGGCTGACCTCGGCCTCTCGGGCCACGTCCTGCAGGGTGATGCGCCCGCTGGGGCGGCGGCGACGTTCGGGGCTGACGGGGGTGGAAGGCAAGGGTTTTCCCTGTCGATGGGTGGAACGGATCGGCAATAGGATAGCGCTACCATAGCGGGCTTCGCATCCGGATTCGCCCTGATCATCACACAGATCGGGGCAGCTTCAGAGGGATGGCGAGCCCCGTGAACGGTCCTGATCCCAGGGCCGTTTCTTTCGGATTCATTGGACAGCGCTACCAAATGACCTTGACCCCCGTTCCCACCCGCCTCGTCGTCATGGGCGTGGCCGGTTGCGGCAAATCCAGCCTCGGCCAGCAGAGCGCGGCCGCCCTGGGCCTGCCGCTGCTGGAGGGTGACGATTTCCACTCGGCCGCCAACGTCGCCAAGATGCGCGGCGGCATGGCCCTCAGCGACGACGACCGCGCCGCCTGGCTCGACACCCTGGCCGCTCAACTCGCCGCACGCAACGAGGGCGTGGTGCTCACCTGCTCCTCGCTCAAGCGGCGCTACCGCGACCGCCTGCGCGCCGCCGCGCCGGGCCTGCGCTTCGTCTTCCTGCAACTGAGCCGCGAGCAGGCGCGCGAGCGCGTGGCCGCGCGCCCCGGCCACCTGTTCCCGGTGAGCCTGGTCGACAGCCAGTTCGAGGCGCTGGAAGACCCCAGCGCCGAGCCCGGCGTGCTGACCCTGGACGCCACGCGCCCGCTGCCCGAACTCGTGAACGCCGTGGCGCATTGGGTGCGCTCCGTGCCCGCCCCGGGCGAGGAGGTGCGCGCATGAAAGCCCTGAACGCGATCAAACACCTGGCCGAGGGCCTGCTGGCCCTGTGCCTGCTGGGCATGGTGGTGGCGGTGTTCGGCAACGTGGTGCTGCGCTACGTGTGGGGCACGGGCTGGGTCGTGTCCGAGGAACTCTCGCGCCTGCTCTTCGTGTGGCTCGTCTCCGTGGCCGCCACGCTCACCTTCGCCGAAGGCAAGCACCTCGGCTTCGATCTGGTGACCACGCGACTGAGCGGCCAACCGGCCGCCGCCATGCGCTGGCTCACGCGCGCGCTCATCGGCCTGGCGCTGTACTACCTCATCTCTGGCGCCTGGGCGCAGGTGCTGGTGGGCATGAACAGCCACAGCCCGGTGATGAACTACCCGCTGTCGCTGGCGGCGGGCGCCATCTTCGTCATGGGCATCTGCATGGCGCTGCTGCTGGTGCTGCAGGCCGTGGCCGAGATTCGCGGAGCGGAGGTCAAGCCATGACCATCGCGCTCTTCCTGCTGGTGCTCTTCGCCGCCATGACGGTGGGCGTGCCGATCGCCTTCGCGCTCATGCTGACCGCGCTGGCGCTGATGGTGCAGCTCGACTTCTTCGACGCCCAACTGCTCGCGCAGAACGTGCAGGCCGGCTTCGACAGCTTCCCGCTGCTGGCCGTGCCCTTCTTCATCCTGGCCGGCGAGCTCATGAACGCCGGTGGCCTGAGCCGGCGCATCATCGACCTGGCGCGCGCCTTCGTGGGCCACATCCCCGGCGGTCTGGGCTACGTGGCCATCGCGGCCTCGGTCATGCTGGCGTCCATGAGCGGCTCGGCCATCGCCGACACCGCCGCCCTGGCCACGCTGCTGCTGCCCATGATGCGCCAGCAGCGCTACCCCGAGGGCACCAGCGCCGGCCTCATCGCCTCCGGCGGCATCATCGCGCCCGTCATCCCGCCGTCCATGCCCATGGTCATCTACGGCGTCACCACCAACACCTCCATCAGCAAGCTGTTCCTCGCGGGCATCGTGCCCGGGCTGTTGATGGCCGTGAGCCTGGTGCTGGTGTGGCGCCGCATCGCGGGCAAGGAACAACTGCCCGTGGCCGAGAAGACCGACTGGCCGCACCGCCGCGCGGTGCTGGCCTCCAGCGTCTGGGCGCTGTTCATGCCCGTCATCATCATCGGCGGCCTGCGCTTGGGGCTGTTCACGCCCACCGAGGCCGCGGTGGTGGCGGCCGTGTACGCGCTCATCGTGGCCATGTTCGTCTACCGCGAACTCACCGTGGCCGGCCTGTACCGCGTGTTCGTGGACGCCGGCCGCACCACCGGCGTGGTGATGTTCCTGTGCGGCGCGGCCACGGCGGCCAGCTACATGATCACCCTGGCCGACCTGCCCAACGAACTGGCCGGCGTCATGGGCCCGCTGCTGCAGAACCCCATGCTGTTCATGGCCGTGGTGGCGGTCTTCCTGCTGGCCGTCGGCATGGTGATGGACCTCACGCCCACCATCCTCATCCTCGGGCCGGTGCTCGCGCCGCTGGCGGCCAAGGCCGGCATCGACCCGGTGTACTTCGGCTTCGTCTTCATCTTCGTCGGCTGCCTGGGCCTGCTCACGCCGCCCGTGGGCACCGTGCTCAACGTCGTGGCTGGCGTCGGTGGCCTGCGCATGGAGCCGGTGATCCGTGGCGTCACCCCCTTCCTGCTGGTCTACGTCGCCATGCTGGCGCTGCTGATCGTCTTTCCGGCCATCGTGCTGCAACCGCTCAAGTGGATGTTCTGACCCCCATCCCGATTTCACCCGGCGGCACCCGCCGCCAACAACCCAGGAGATGACCATGAAATTCAAGCAACTCGCCATCACGCTGTCGGTGGCACTGGCCACCGTGGCCGGCAGCCTGGCGCACGCGCAGGACATCAAGCCGCGCATGATCCGCTTCGGCTACGGCCTCAACGAAGACTCCAACCAGGGCCGCGCGGTCAAGCTGTTCGCGCAAGAGGTGGAGAAAGCCTCCGGCGGCAAGATGCGCGTGCGCGCCATCGGTGCGGCCGCGCTCGGCTCGGACGTGCAGATGCAGCAGGCCCTCATCGGCGGCGCGCAGGAAATGATGGTGGGCTCCACCGCCACGCTGGTGGGCATCACCAAAGAGATGGCCATCTGGGACACGCCCTTCCTCTTCAACAACGCGCAAGAGGCCGACGCCGTGCTCGACGGCCCCGTGGGCCAGAAGGTGATGGACAAGCTGCAGGACAAGGGCCTGGTGGGCCTGGTGTACTGGGAGAACGGCTTTCGCAACCTCACCAACAACAAGCGCGCCGTGGCCAAGCTGGAAGACCTGGACGGCATCAAGCTGCGCGTGATGCAGAACAACGTCTTCATCGACAGCTTCAAGACCCTGGGCGCCAACGCCGTGCCGCTGCCGTTCTCCGAGCTGTTCACCGCGCTGGAGACCAAGACCGTCGACGGTCAGGAGAACCCCTACAACACCATCCTCTCCAGCAAGTTCTACGAGGTGCAGAAGTACCTGACGGTGACCAACCACGTCTACAGCCCGTGGATCGTGACCGTGAGCAAGAAGTGGTGGGACCAGCTCAGCAAGGACGAGCAGAAGGTGCTGATGGACGCTGCGAAGAAGAGCCGCGACTTCGAGCGCCAGGACACGCGCACCGAGGCCGACAAGGCGCTGGCCGACCTCAAGGGCAAGGGCATGCAGATCAACCAGCTGAGCCCGGCCGAAGCCAACCGCATGCGCGAGAAGCTGGCCAGCGTGAACGCCGGCATCTCCGCCAACGTGGGCGAAGACCTGTGGAAGGAAACGCAGGCCGCGGTGGCCAAGGCGCGCGGCGGCAAATGATCGCGGTTCACGTCTGAACACAAAGCCGGGCCTGACAGCCCGGCTTTTTTGTTGTGGAATGCACATCACTTGATGTGCATTCCACAACACAGGAGACGCCCATGACGCCCAAGAACACCATCTGCCTCTGGTACGACAGCGACGCGCTCGACGCCGCGCGCTTCTACGCCCAGACCTTCCCCGACAGCGCCGTGGGCCGCGTGATGCATGCGCCCGGTGACTACCCCTCGGGCAAGGAAGGCAATGTCCTCACCGTCGAGTTCACCGTCATGGGCATTCCCTGCCTCGGCCTCAACGGCGGCACGGCCTTCAAGCAGTCCGAGGCCTTCTCCTTCCAGGTGGCCACCGACGACCAGGCCGAAACCGACCGCCTGTGGAACGCCATTGTGAACAACGGCGGCCAGGAAAGTGAATGCGGCTGGTGCAAGGACAAGTGGGGCGTGTCGTGGCAGATCACGCCCCGCGTGCTGACCGATGCCATCAACGACCCCGACCGCGCGGCCGCCAAGCGCGCGTTCGACGCGATGATGACCATGCGCAAGATCGACGTGGCCACCATCGAGAAGGCCTGGCGCGGCGAAGGACCTGCGACCAAGCCTGGCAGATGACATTGGCATAATCTGCCAACACTGGCCGCGCCGGCCGGTTGCTCGCCATCTTTGGGGGTTCGGAACATGCCTACTCGAAACGTCGTGCTGAGTGATCAGCAGCAGCACCTGGTGGAGACACTGGTGCAGTCCGGCCGCTACCAGAACGCCAGCGAAGTGCTTCGCGATGGCTTGCGCCTTATCGAGGAACGGGAGCGTCTCGAAGCGGCCAAGCTCAAAGCCTTGAAGCAAGCGGCGCGTCAGGCTTGGACGGATGTGTCTGCTGGCCGGTACGCCGATGTGGGCGACGACCAGCTCGAAGACTTCGTCGGACAGATCGGGCACCGTGCTGCCCAGCTGGCCAAAGCGGCGAGTTGATGCGCCGCTTCCGGCTGTCAGAAGCCGCGCAAGGTGATGTCCTCGGCATCCTCGCCTGGACACATGAACAATTTGGCGAGCCCGCTCGACTGCGCTACGAGGGGCTGATCGTCGCCGCGCTTCGCGATGTGGCCAAACAACCCGATAGGGCCGGCAGCCTCTTGCGTCCCGAGCTTGGCGCGGGCGTTCGATCGTGGCACCTGCGACTGAGTCGACACCACGTCAAACCCGGCATGGAAATCGTGAGCCGGCCCCGTCACTTCCTCATCTACCGCTCTGAACCCGAGTGGGTTGTGGTCGGTCGCGTGCTGCACGACGCCATGGAGTTGGCGCGGCACGTGGACGCTGACGCCGCCTGGAGGTGAATCCGCATGCGCTTCGACGGCATTCTGGCCAGCTGGAACGACGACCGTGGCTTTGGCTACATCGAGCCCACGCAGGGCGGCGAGCGCGTGTTCGTGCACGTGTCGGCATGGCCCAAGGGGGCGGGGCGGCCACAGATCAATCAGGCGCTGAGCTTTGCGGTGGAGCAGGGGCCCAAGGGCAAGCGCGCCACCCAGGTGCAGTTGCGGCGCGTGCAAACAACGCAGCGCGTGCGCCAAGCGCCCAGGCGAAGCGAGCGGCCCGGCTCAGCGCCCTGGGGCCTGGCCACGCGGCTGGCCATTCCCATTTTTCTGCTGGTGTATGCCACCGTGGCCTGCCTGTGGCGGCCACCGTTGTGGGTGGCGGGTTGGTACGTGGGGGCCAGCCTGTTGGCCTTCATGGCCTATGCCCTGGACAAATCCGCCGCGGTGGGCGGTGGCTGGCGCATCCGGGAAAGCAGCCTGCATCTGCTGGCGCTGGTGGGTGGATGGCCGGGGGCGCTGCTGGCGCAACAAGTGCTGCGGCACAAGACCAGCAAGGCGGCGTTTCGAGGGGTGTTCTGGGGGACGGTGGTGGTGAATGTGGTGGGGTTGGTGGTGTGGGCTTCGCCTTGGGGGGAGCGGGTGGTTTGGGGGCTGTGAAGGCCAAGCGTGCACGGACTGCGGTCGGCTGCTTAAGACTGAATTGAGTCATTTGCCTTCGACGGTCTGAGCGACTGCTTCGGTTATGACCGGCCAATTGACATAAAGCGGCAGGGCAGCGCTGAACGAGGGAACTCGTCTAGCCGATGTCCACATGCGATGCCAAGGCAAATTTGGTCTGGAAGCTCATGTTTTTATGTGATTTAATCTCATTAAATTATGAGCCAACTGCGGCGTGACCTACGAAGATTTTCTTGTTGAACTGAATAAGGCTGGCCTCAGCGTCAAGCGTTTTGCTGACTTAATCGGCATGCAGCCCAACTCGGTTTCCAACAACAAGAAGAGGGGAGAGGTCCCCGTCCATCTCGCTTTGATCGCCACTCTTCTCGCTGAAATGTCCGCCCGTCAGATCGATTACGAACCTGTCATGGCACGAGTGCAGCCGCTCAAGAAGCGGCCACGTGGTGCAGCAGTGGAGGGGCGGTTTGCAGGCGATAGGCAGACCACGCTGGGGTTCGCAGATGAGTGAGCGTGAAAGCGCCCGTGCGCTGCGCCGCGCGAAGGCTTCGGCGCAATCGGGACGGCGCGGCTCATGAGTGCAGTGATCGATTCCCGCTGGGTCAGCGCACTTGCACTCGACCGACGGCGGGCGCCCGAGTTCTATGCGGCGGGCAGCAGCGTCGCTGCAGGCGCGCATGCCGACGCGATCCGCTTTGCGCTCGACGAGTTGGGGCTGTCGGCTGTCAGTTGCATCAATGGCGTTCCCACGATTGGATTTCTGAGCGATCCGAACGTTTCCGTGGAACGTGTCGATGAGCTCCACAGAATCCTGTGGAACCAGGGCCTCATGAGCCTGCTGCTCGTCATCCGCGATGACGAGTTGACGGCGTACTCGCTGGTCCAGCGGCCGCTGTACCCCGACGAGAGCCGCGGCAAGGATCAGCGCCTGGTCAAGACACTCAGCCTGTTGACCGATGCGCTTGCGTTGCGAGAACTGCTCGATGCCACAGAGTCTGGGCGGTTCTGGTTCGAGAACGACGGCTACTTCAACCCAGAAGATCGGGTCGACAACGTCCTGTTGGTCAATCTGCTGGCTGCGTTTCGAGGCCTCAAGGACGAACTGGGCGCAGAACCGGCCCAGGCTCTGCTCATGCAGACGATGTTCGTGGCGTACCTGGAAGACCGACAGATCATCGGAGAGGCAGTCTTCCGTGATGCGTCGCAGGGGCGCTACGGAAGTCTTCAGGAACTGCTCGACGCCGGAAAGCCTGCGCCTTTTGAGAAGCTGTTTGTCTGGCTGCATGAGGCCTTCAACGGCAACCTCTTCAAGGCGCCGTGCGCTTTCGAAACCGGGGACGGACCGCCGCCCAAGCTGAAGCCGGCGCACCTCGCGGTGCTCGCACGGTTCCGTCATGGCCACGAAGACATGGCCATCCGGCAGCTTCGGTTCTGGGGCTACGATTTCCGGTACATGTCGATCGGGCTGATCAGTGCGGTCTACGACCGATTTCTGAAGGAGGAGGCAGCCAAGAAGAACGCGGATGGGGCGTTCTACACCCCGATGTTCTTGGCCGACATCGTCGTCAACCAACTCTGGGAC
>NZ_DATIGV010000016.1:0-5430 GCF_035481345.1 Hydrogenophaga sp.
GGCCTCGGCCACGATCTGCATGGTGCGCGCGGCCTGCTCGCCGCCCATCACGGCCGTGCGCGCGTTGGGCCAGCTGAACAGAAAACGCGGCTCGAAGCCGCGCCCGCACATGCCGTAGTTGCCGGCGCCGAAGGAGGCCCCGCACTGGATGGTGAGCTGCGGCACGGTGGCGCCCGTCACGGCCTGGATCATCTTGCTGCCGTGCTTGATCATGCCGCCCTGCTCGCTGTCCTTGCCCACCATGTAGCCGGTGGTGTTCTGCAGGTAGACGAGAGGGTGGCCGAGCTGGCACATCCACTGGATGAAGTGCGTGGCCTTGTTGGCGCCGGCCACGTCGATGGGGCCGTTGTTGCTGATGAGGCCGACCGCGTGGCCGCCGATGCGCGCCTGCGCGCAGACGGTGGCGGCGCCGTAGAGCGGTTTGAACTCCAGGAGGTCGGAGCCGTCGGCCAGGCGCGCCATCACCTCGCGCATGTCCACCGGCTCGCGGTGGTGGGTGGGCATGAGGCTGAGCAGGTCGTCGGCGGGCAGTTGTGGCACCGGTGCCGCGGGTGTCGCCGCGCGTGCGAAGCCATCGCGCAACTGATCGACGATGCGCCGCGCCAGCCCCAGCGCTTCGCGGTCGTCCTCCGCCAGGTACTCGCCCAGGCCGGACACGCTGGTGTGCATCTCCGCGCCGCCCAGTTCCTCCTCGGTCGCCACCTCGCCGGTGGCGGCCTTGAGCAGCGGCGGCCCGGCCAGGAAGGCGCGCGAACGCCCACGCACCATCACCACGATGTCCGACAGCCCCGGCATGTAAGCCCCGCCCGCCGTGCCCGAGCCGTGCTGCACGGTGATGACCGGCAGCCCCGCCGCCGAGTGCCGCGCCAGGTTGCGAAACAGCGCGCCGCCGTGCACGAAGCCCTCGACCTTGTATTTGGTGAGGTTGGCGCCCGCGCTCTCGACCAGGTGCACGAAGGGCAGCCGGTTCTGCAGCGCGATGTCCTGCACGCGCAGGATCTTTTCCAGGCCGCGCGGCTGGATGGCGCCGGCCTCGATGCCCGAGTCGCTGGCCACCACCATGCAGCGCACGCCGCTGATGAAGCCGATGCCGGCGACCACACCGCCACCGGCCACGGACTTCGCGGGGTCCCTGGTGTCCTGCAGAAAACCCGCGAGCGTGCACAGCGGCAGCCAGGGCGCGCCCGCGTCCAGCAGCAGCGCGATGCGCTCGCGCGGCAGCAACTGGCCGCGCTTGTCGAACACGGGCTTGGCCTGGGCCGACGCGGCGGCGGCGCGTTCCTCCAGCGCGCGCAATTGCGCGATGCGTTCGAGCATGGCCGCGCGGCGCAACTGCGCGGCCTCGCCGTGCGGGTTGAAGCTGGAGGCGAAGCTCATGACCGGAACACCTTGGGCGTCACGTAGCGGTGGAAGCCATCGAAGGGCCTGACGGCCTCGCGCGATTGCGCCTCGGCCGGCGCGGCCACCTGGCCCCAGCCCATGCGCACCTGCGGGCGCGCGCCGTCCACGCGCAGCACGCTGCCGCTGATGAAGCTGGCCGCTGGCGAGAGCAGGAAGGCGATGGCCGCGCTGGTCTCGGCCTCGTTGCCGAAGCGGCCCAGGGGCACGGTCTGGCGCATCTCGCGCAGCATGGGGCCGGCCTCGGGCGGGTAGTGATCCATGCCGCTGGAGGCGATGTAGCCCGGCGCCACCGCGTTCACGCGCACGCCGCTCCTGGCCCACTCCAGCGCCGCGGTCTCGGTGAAGCTCACCATGCCGGCGCGCGCGGCGCCGCTGTGGCCCATGCCGGGCATGCTGCCCCACATGTCGGCCACGATGTTCACGATGGCCCCGCCCTGGGCCTGAAAGCTCTGCAGGTAGCACTCGCGCGCCACCAGGAAGCCGCCCATGAGGTTGGTGTCGAGCACGGCCTGCCAGCCCTTGGCGCCGATCTTCTCCAGCGGGCTGATGTACTGGCCGCCGGCGTTGTTCACCAGGCCATGGATGCGGCCGTGGGCGGTCACGATGTCGGCCACCAGCGCATGAACCGTCTCTTCCTGGCGGATGTCGCCCGCGTGGCCGCTGGCGCGCCCGCCATCGGCCGTGATCTCGTCGACCACGGCCAGCAGCTTCTCGGGCTTGCGGCCCACCAGGGCCACGTGCGCGCCCAGCGCCGCCAGCTCGTGCGCGGTGCAACGGCCGATGCCCGAGCCCCCGCCCGTGACCACGATCACCTGGCCAGCGAACAGGCCGGGGCGGAAGACGGAGCGGTAGCTCATTCAGGCTCCTTCACGAAGAGTTGCAGTGCGGCCTCGGTGAGGTCCTCCAGCGTGGCCGGGCCCTGAGGGTCGTACCACTGCGCCGTCCAGTTCAGCGCGCCGAAGATCAGCAGGCGCGCCAGCGCCGTGTCGCCCTTGAGCGCGCCCTCGCGCCGCAGCGCCTGCAGCACCGGCACCCACACGGCCTCGTACTCGGCCATCAGCTCGCTCACCACCTGCTTCTGCTGCGGTGCGAGCCAGCGCCACTCGTAGAGCATCACGGGAATGTGGTCGCTCTCGGGGCCCAGCAGGTTGTGAAAGTGGCCGCGCACCAGCACGCGCAGGCACTCGCGGGCCGACAGCGCGGCGGGCGCGGCGGCCACGGCCGCGTCCATGCGCTCGCGCTGGTGCTGCAAGGCGCGCTGCATGCCCTCGGCCATCACGGCGGCGAGCAGCGCCTCCTTGTTCTCGAAGTGATAGAAGGGCGAGCCCGAGCGCATGCCCACGGCGGCGGCGATGTCGCGCGTGCTGGTGGCCGCGAAGCCCTTGCGGCGGAACAGGTGCGCGGCCGCGCGCAGCAGGGCCTGGCGGCGGTTGCCGTCGTCGCGTTCATCGGCGGTCTTGCGGGGGCGGCCGCGGCTGCGGCGCAAGGGGGTGTCGTTGACCGGGTCGCTGGTGTCCATCGACCGGGAACATAGCAGCGCCGCCCAATTACAGCAAGCGCTTGCTTGGTGAAAATACCAATGCCCGCTGTCGCCTGCTCGACAGGCGCCAGGGCTTCAGCCCGCGGCGGCCCGGCACACCACCAGCGCGTAAGGCAGTTCGGCGTCTTCGAACCAGGCCTTGACCTCGAAGCCGCTGCCCTCGGCCAGGGCATCCACACCGGCGCGCTCGTACTTCTGCGACTGCTCGGTGTAGATGAACTCACCGGCGCCGAAGTCGAAGGCGTGGTCGAGCACGCGGCTGCGCACGGTCTGGCGCACCTGGCTCACCAGGAAGCTGCGCGCCACGCCCTGCAGCGGGCAGTAGCTCGCGTAGTGGCGGAACCGGTCCAGGTCGAAGTCCATGCCCAGCTCGCGGTTGAGGCGGCGCAGCAGGTTCAGGTTGAATGCCGCCGTGACGCCTTCGGGGTCGTCGTAGGCGGCCAGCACGGTGTGCGGGTCCTTGCGCAGGTCCAGGCCGAGCAGCAGGCTGTCGCCCACGCGCAGGTGCACGCGCACGCGGCGCAGGAAGCGCGCGGCCTCGGTGTCGGTGAAGTTGCCGAGGTTGCTGCCCAGGAACAGGGCCACCTGGCGGCGGCGTGCGCTGGGGATGGGCCAGGTCTGGAAGTAGTCGCCGCACAGCGGGTGCACGGTCAGCACGGGCAACTGGCGCGCCATGCGCACGCCCAGGTGCTCCAGCGCCTGCGCCGAAATGTCCATCGGCCGGTAGATGAGCTCGGCGCCCGCCTTGAGCCAGGCGCGGCACAGGGCCAGGGTCTTGCGGCCGTCGCCGCTGCCGAGTTCGAGCATCTCGATCGGCGAGCCGCCCGTGTCCAGTGCGTCGAGCAGGTCGCTGGCGTGGCGGCGCAGCATGGCGGCCTCCACGCGCGTGGGGTAGTAGCTCGGCAGCCGCATGATGCGTTCGAACAGGCGCGAGCCACGGTCGTCGTAGAAGTACTTGGACGAGAGCCGCTTGGGTGTGCCCGACAGGCCGGCGAGCACGTCGTCGGCGAAGCCGCGCAATTCGGGCGCGATGGCCTGGCAGGGGGCGGCGTCGCGCGTGGGGCGCATGGCGGGGGCGGTGTGGCGGCGTCGGGTCATTCGGAAAACTCCATGCAGCGCACGGCGGTGCGAACCCCTTCGGGCGGCCGTGCGGTGCTCATGATCGGGCGAGGCGGATGCCGGTGTACTGCCAGCGCAGCGGCGGCTGGAAGAAGTTGCGGTAGGTGATGCGCTGGTGCCCCGGCGGCGTGGCGAAGGACGCGCCGCGCAGCACCTGCTGGTTCACCATGAACTTGCCGTTGTATTCGCCGACCGAGCCCTCGGCCCGGCGAAAACCCGGGTACGGCGCGTAGGCGCTGGCGGTCCATTCCCAACGCTGGCCCCAGGCCATGCCTTGCGTTGCGGCGGCCTCCCATTCGGCTTCAGTGGGCAGGCGCGCGCCGGCCCAGTCGGCGTAGGCACTCGCTTCGTACCAGCTGATGTGCGTGGCGGGCGCGTGTGGCGGCAGGGGCTGCGGGCCGCGCAGGGTCTGGTGCCACCAGGCGCCGTCCTCACCGCGGAACCAGTGCATCGGCGCGGCGATGGCGTTCTGCCGCCGCCAGTCCCAGCCGTCGGCGTGCCAGTGGCTCGCTTGGCCATAGCCACCGGCCTCGATGAAGGTCGCGTACTCGGCGTTGCTCACCAGGCGATCGGCGATGGCGAAGGGCGCGAGCAACACCTCGTGGCGCGCGCCCTCGTTGTCGAAGGCGAAGCCATCGCCCGCATGGCCGATGGCGACCACGCCACCGGGGTGGTCGACCCAGCGCGGCGCGGCGGGCTGCGGCGCGTGCTCGGCCGTGACGTCCACGGCCGTGGTGTCGTCGAGCGAATACGCGGGCCGCAGCGGGTTGTGGCCCAGGATGTACTTGATGTCGGTGAGCAGCAGCTCCTGGTGCTGCTGCTCGTGCTGCAGGCCGAGCTCCAGCCGATCCAGCCATGGGCTTGGCGGCTGCGTGGCGAGCCAGGCGTTCACGGCCGCGTCCACGTGCGCGCGGTAGGCCAGCACCTCGGTGACGGTGGGCCGGCTCAGGTGGCCGCGCTGCGCGCGCGGCCAGCGCTCGCCCTCGCCTTCGTAGTAGCTGTTGAAGAGGTAGCCGTAGGCGGGGTGAAAGGCCCGGTACCCCGGCGCGGCGTGCGTGAGCAGCATCGCCTCGAAGAACCAGGTGGTGTGCGCCAGGTGCCATTTGGGCGGGCTCACGTCCACCACGGGCTGCACCGCGTGGTCCTCGGGCGCCAGCGGGGCGCACAGGGCCACGCTGCGCGCGCGCACCTCGGCGTAACGGGCGGCGGTGTCGGCGACGGCGTCGCGGCGCATGCTCAGTCCACCACCTGCACGCCGCGCCAGAAGGCCACGCGGTCGCGCACCATCTCGGCCTCGGGCTTGGGGTCCGGGTAGAACCAGGCGGCGTCGCGGTTGAGTTCGCCGTCGACGAGCAGGCTGTGGTAGCTGG
>NZ_DATIGV010000017.1:0-11721 GCF_035481345.1 Hydrogenophaga sp.
GCTGGGGTGACATGAACACCACCCTGGGTGGCACAAGCGCGTCGGATCTGGCCGATGCCTTGTGGTAATCTGCCACAAATTGCCACGCATACCATGTCCTCGAATTCCATCCGCATCGGCACGGCGCTCTTCGACAGCGCCCGCGAAGAAGGCGCACTGATGTCGCGTTCCGCGGCCCAGCAGATCGAGCACTGGGCCCGCATGGGCGCCGCACTGGAAGCCAGCGGTCTGACGGTGGCCCAGGCCGCCTCGCTGCTGAAGAGCCAGGCCGAGGCCGGTGATGCGAAGCTCTGGGCGTTCAAGCGCGAGCGGCAACGGGCGGACCTGGCACACGCCCGCTCGGGCCGCATCACCCAGGACCAATTGAGCTGGTTCTCCGGCGGCAAGGCCCGCAAGCTCAAGCTCATCAACTCGCCGTACTGAAGCGGCCATGGCCACCCGGCCTGTTCTGCCCTCGCCAGAGGCGCCCCTGGATGGAGCCACCATCGATCGGTTCCTGTCCAACATGGGGACGGAGATGGTGCTGGTAGGCGGTCAGGCCCTGGGTTTCTGGATGAGCCGCTTCGGCATCGAGCCGGATGGCGTGGCCATTTCGAACGACGGCGATGCGCTTGGCAAAGTGGCCCATGCCATCGAACTGGCCCAGGCCTTGAAGGCGCGCATCGAACTGCCAGAGAAGACCAGCCGCACCGCCATCGTCGCGCAACTGCGTTTGCCCGGGCCAGACGGGCAGGTGCGCAACTTCGACGTGCTGCACCTGCTCTACACCGTGGCCGGCTTGAAGAAGTCCTCGGCGTTCACCCGGCGGGTCATCGACGACAGCGTCGAGGTGGAGTGGCGGCCGGGCCGCTTCATCCGGGTCATGGATCCGTTCGACGTGCTGGAGTCCCGGGCACAGAACGCCGTGGGCCTGCTGGATGAGAAAGGGCCCCATGTCCTCACCCAGGCGGCGTGGGCGGTCGACGTGGCGCGTGCGGCCTTGCTGCGTTTGGCGGTCCACCCGGGATCGTCGGATCGACTGGGCACCCGGATCCAGCGCGTCTACACATTGGCGCGCAGCCAGGTGGGCCGACGCCTTCTCTCGGAGCATGGCATCGAATTGCTCGATGCCGTGGACCTGGATGCCTTGCGGCCCATCGCGCCCCTCCATGCACAGCAGTTGGACGCTGTCCAGAAGGCCATGGCCGCGCGCCGCATCAAAGCGTCCGCCGATGGACCATGAGGCCCAGGTAGACCAGGCCCGCCGCCAGCATGGCGTGTGCCCAGAACATCACCGCGCCCAGGGCCGCGCCCCACCCACCCCATGCCAGACCCCAAGCCAGCACCAGCGTGAGCGCGCCCAGCGCGCGCCAGGCCAGGCCCGCCGTGCGCCGCAGGGGCCGGCCCAGCAGTTCGTGCTGGTGGCGTGCCATGCCCAGGGCCAGCGCCGAGAAACCGATCGCGCACAGGCCCGACAGCAGCAGGTGCATCACGCGCCACGCTCCGGTTCATGCGGCCCTTCGCGCACCTGTCCCCGCGGACGGCGCGCGCGCCAGGCCATCGCGCCCAGGCCCAGCGCCAGCGCCGCGCACGCCAGGTCCATGCCGGCGAAGACCGCGTCGCCACTGGCCAGGCTGCGCCACAAGGGCCGCGGCGTGGTGAGCGCATTGAGCAGCGGCAGCGCGCCCAACAGCAGCGCGCCCACCCCCCACAGCAGCGGCCAGGCGCGCGCGGGCCGCAGCAGGCACGCCACGGCCAGGGCCAGCGCCCAGGCGGCG
This sequence comes from Hydrogenophaga sp., assembly GCF_035481345.1. Classification (GTDB taxonomy): domain Bacteria; phylum Pseudomonadota; class Gammaproteobacteria; order Burkholderiales; family Burkholderiaceae_C; genus Hydrogenophaga. The sequence continues at coordinate 1,758 of NZ_DATIGV010000017.1, forward strand.
AAGAAGGCCTGGATCTCGGCCTCGGGCCGCAACGGCAGGTGCGGCGGCAGCAGGCGGTTGGCCCACAGGTAGGCCGCGCTGGCCAGCGGCAGCCCGGCGACCACGGCCACGTTGATGCGCCCCACCGCGCCCGCCGCGCCGCCCGGCCCGCGCGCCGCCGTCCACAGCACCAGCCCCGTGCCCACCATGGCCGTGCCGGCCAGCCCGAGCACGAAGCAGATGGCCTGCAGCACGGGATCGGCGAAACGCCCGAGGTGCAGCGCGTACAGCCCACCCAGCACCGCCGCTGGCGCGCCCACCGGCTCGCTCTCACGCAGCAGCGCGCCGGTGGTGCCATCGAACACCAGGAATTCGCGCTGGTGTGTGACCCGCCCGGCAGGCCCGCGCACCACCAGCACGTGCGCGGCGGCGTCGCACGGGTGGTGCACCACCACGCGGTCGATGCCCTGCGCGCCCCAGCGCGCCTGCGCCTGCCGCACCAGCGGCGCCAGTGCGGCCAATGGCGCGGCCTGGCCGCTGGGCGCACCGGCCGGCCAGGTGGCCACCGTTTCGGCCGCGATGGCCGCGCGGCGCTCGCCCGTGCCGTCGAACGCGGCCAGCGCGCCCCAGGGCATGTACTGAAAGCCCAGGATCACCAGGCCGCTGTAGACGATCATGAAGTGAAAGGGCAGCGGCAGCACCGACAGCGCGTTGTGTGCGTCCAGCCAACTGCGCCGCCCCTTGCCGGCGCGGAAGGTGAAAAAGTCGGCGAACAGCTTCTTGTGCACCACCACGCCGCTGACCATGGCCACCAGCGCCAGCAGCGAGGCAATGCCCACGATCCAGCGGCCCCACTGGTAGGGGATGTGGTGCAACTGGTAGTGGAAGCGGTAGAAGAACTCGCCGCCGGCGGTGGCGCGGGCGGCGCGCGGCTCGCCCGTGGCGCTGTGGAAGGCCAACTGGCCCGCGCCGGCCGGGCCGCTCCAGTAGGCGACCGGCGTGAGGCGGCGCACGTCGGGCAACTCGATGCTCCAGCGCGTGGCGCCGGGGGCGGCGCTGGTCAGGTGCGCGGCGATGCGATCGCTCAGCGCGGCCACGTCCACCTCGCGGGCCTGCGGCGGCGCTTCGGCTTGCATCCAGGCCGTGAGCTCTTCGCGGTAGAAGGCCAGGCTGCCGGTCCAGAACACGGCGTACAGCACCCAGGCGGCGAGCAGGCCGGCCCAGGTGTGCAGCCAGGTCACGCGCGGGCGCACGCCGCCGCGTGCGCCGGCCCTGGCCGCGAACACCCCCACCGCCACGGCGGTGGCGACGGCGAAGCTGGCCAGCATGCCCGCGACCACGCCGTCGATGGCGCGCCAAGGCAGCGCCAGGCCCGCCACGCTGGCCAGCGCGGCCAGGCCATAGCCGCCCAGCGCGGCCATGGCCACGCGGGCGGCCCAGGCGCGCCGCGCCTTACGCAGCACCTTCAGGGCTCACCTCAGCGCTCACCTTCACGGCCGTCGTCGCGGGCACACGTTCAGAAGCGGTAGCTGGCGCCCAGGCGCAGCGTGCGCTCGGGGCTGCGGTAGCAGAACGTGGTGTCGCAGTCGATCAGCTTCTGCGTGTCGAACAGGTTGTCGACGTTGAAGGAGTAGCGCCAGGCGCCCACGTCCAGCCCGAGGGCGGCGTCCACCAGGGTCAGGCTCGGGTTGCGCAGGTCGGCGTTGCCGAAATCCTGCCCCGAGCGGGCCTTGCCCACGTAGCGCACGCCCAGCGCGGCAAAAGCCGGCTGCTCGCCGAAGGCGGTGAACTCGTACTTGCCCCACACGCTGGCGTTGTGGCGCGGCACCGCCATGGGCGTGAGGCCCTGGTCGCCGTTGTTGCTGCGCGTGATGCGCGAGTCCAGGTGGGTGTACTGGCCGATCACGCTCAGGCCCTTGGCCACGCGCGCGCGCAGCTCCAGTTCCAGGCCCCGGGCCTCGATCTCGCCCGTCTGCTGGAACACGCCGGCCATGCCGGGCACCGAGGTCTTCACGTTCTCGCGCGTCAGGTCGAACACCGAGGCGATGAAGCTGAAGGCCTCGCCCGCGGGCTGGTAGCGCACGCCGGCCTCCAGTTGCTTGCCGCGCGAGGGCTCGAGCGAGCGGCCCGCCACGTCCAGCCCGGTCTCCGGCGCGAAGGAGGTGGCGTAGCTCACATACGGCGCCCAGCCGTTGTCGAACAGGTGCACCACGCCGATCCGGCCGGTGGTGTCGCTGGTGGACAGGTCGGCGGTGGGCGTGACCACGCCGTTGAGCAGGTTGATGCGGCGGCTGGACTGGTCGGCCTTGTCGTGGCGCAGGCCGGCGGTGAGCACCCAGCGGTTCCACTTGAGCTGGTCCTGCAGATAGAAGCCGAGCTGCTTGCTGGGCGACTCGTCTTCGAAGGGCGCCGCGTGCGGCGCCAGGGGCTGCGGCGCGTACACCGGGTTGAACAGGTCCAGGTCGGGCATCACCGCGTTGGCGTTGCGGCGCGTGAAGCTCAGTTTGGAGCGCGAGTAGTCAACGCCCAGCAGGGCCGTGTGGGCCACGGCGCCGGTGCTGAAGTTGGCCTGGGCGTGCGTGTCCACGGTGACGCCGCGCCACTCGGCCACGCGCGGCGAGACGGCGCGCCCGATGTGGCGACCGTCGGCGCGCAGGCCGAGGTTGAACACGTCCGTGCCCTCACGGTCGAGGTCGCCGTAGCGCAGGTTCTGGCGCAGTTGCCAGGTGTCGTTGAATCGGTGCTCGAGCTCGTAGCCGACGGTGGTGTTGGTGCGCTTCCAGCGGTTGTCCAGGCCGCCGATGTTCACGGACGGATCGGGTTGGCCCAGCGCGCCGGGATTGCGCAACTGGTTGCCCCAGGCGTAGGACTGGTCGTCCTCCTGGTAGCTGGCGAGCAGCGTGAACGTGGTGGCCGCGCTGGGTTGCCAGGTGAGCGATGGCGCCAGGTACACGCGGTCGTCGCGGTCGTGGTCCAGGCGCGTGTCGGCGCGGCGCACCAGGCCGACAAGGCGGTAGCTCAGGCTGCCCGATTCACCGATGGCACCCCCGACGTCGGCCTTGAGGGTCTTGCGGTCGTAGCTGCCGTATTCGACGCCGATTTCGCGCACCGGCTCGGTGGTGGGGCGCTTGCTCACGGCGTTGATGACGCCGCCGGGCGCCACCTGTCCGTACAGGACCGAGGCCGGGCCGCGCAGCACCTCGATGCGCTCCATGCCATAGGGCTCGATCGACCCCATGGCCGCCGTGCTGGGGTTCTGCAGACCGTCAAGGAACACGCTGGCGCTTTCCAGGGCGAATCCGCGCACCAGCGACATCTGGTCCGAGGCCCAGGGCTTGGAGTTGGACGTGACGCCCGCCGTGTAGCGCAGGGTCTCGTCCAGCGTGGTGGCCTTGCGGTCGCCGATCTCCTCAGCGGTGATGACCGAGATCGACTGCGGTGTCTCGATCAGCGGCGTGTCCGTCTTGGTGGCCGTGGCCGAGCGGCGCGCGACGTAACCCGCCACCGGGCCCTTGGCCTGCTCGCTGAAGGCAGCACCCGTGACGGTGACCGTGGGCAGCGTGGCCTGGCCGGTGGCCGGGCGCGGCGCCGGGGCCTGCGCAGCGGGCGCCTGCGCCACCAGCACGTAGCCCGCCGGTGTGCGGCCCAGTTGCAGGCCACTGCCCTGCAGCAGGCGCTGGAAGCCCTCCTCCACCGTCACCGTGCCCTGAAGGCCGGGGCTGGTCTTGCCGCGCACCTGGGCCGCGTCCACCACCAGGGCGGCGCCTGCTTGCAAGGCGAAGCGGTTCAGGGCCTCGCCCAGGGGGCCGGCGGGCACATCGGCCCGCACGGTGGCGGCGGACGGCGCGGTCTGCGCCAGTGCCGCCACGGTGCCGGTGGCCAGCATGGCGGCACAGGCCAGGTGAACGGCCAGCGCCAGCGGGCGGGCGGGTTTCAGCGCGTTGAGGGCGCGCGGGCGGCGCAGGGCTTGGGGGTCTTGCATCGGGGTGTTCCTTGGGTGGTCGGTCAGCGGCGGCGCCGCGGTCGGCGCGTTCGCCGCCTTCATCCCCATTGACGAACGGCGCCGCGAAAGCGGAACCACTCACCCGAAAAAAAAGCGATGACGCTCAGGCCCGGCGATAGGCCAGCACCTTGAGGCCCCGCTCCGGCGACACGTCCGGGAACGTCACCGGGTTGGCCACGCGCTCCACGAACGCCAGCTCGGGCGCGTTCGACTCGATGGCTTCGCGCAGGAAGCCCACGCCCAGCTCGGGCGCGTTCAGGCACACCAGCGCGTGGCCGCCCGGGGCCAGCAGCGCCGGCAGGCGGCGGGCCAGGCGGGCCCAGTCCTTGGTGGCCACGAAGCTGCCCTTCTGGAAACTGGGCGGGTCGCAGATGACCAGCTCGTACGGTCCACCGCGCGTGAGCTTGCCCCAGGAGTTGAAGATGTCGTGCGCCAGGAAGCGCGCGCCGGCTTTCAGGCCATTGAGTTCGTGGTTGGCGCGGCCCGTGACCAGCGCACCCGAGGCCATGTCCACGTTGACCACCTCGCGGGCCCCGGCCTGCAGCGCGACGACCGAGAAGGCGCAGCTGTAGGCGAACAGGTTCAGCACCGTGTCGCCGCGCTGCACGTGTTCTCGCACCCAGCGCCGGCCCTCGGCCATGTCAAGGAACAGGCCGTGGTTCTGGCCGCGCAGCAGGTGCACGAGGTAGCGCGCGCCCGCCTCCGTGACGACGTGCGGCTCGGGCAGTGGCCCGACCATCAGCCGCGTGCCGGCGCCTTCGCCGCGGCACTGGTAGACCCAGCACAGCGGCGCGTCCGAGAGCTCGCGCCAGCGCGCGGCCAGCGCCTCGCCGATGGCGGCCAGCGCGGCCTCGTCCAGGGGCTGGAACGAGGTCAACAGCAGCGCGGGTGGGAAGGCGTCCAGCGCCAGGTGTTCGCAGCCGGGGTGCAGACCGCCCCGGCCATGAAAGATGCGCCGGGCGTCGCTGGGGCTGGAGGAAAGGGCCATCGTGGCGATGGCATCGAACAGGGCTTGCATGGGGCGGCATTCTGCGGGTCGGGTCCCCTCGGGCCAGAATGCCGCCATGAATTTCCAGACCATCCTCGACGACATCCACGCCGAGCTGCGCCCGCGCCTGGGCCAGGGCGGCCAGGTGGCCCGCTACATCCCCGCGCTGGCGCGCGTGTCGCCGCACCAGTTCGGCATTGCCCTGCGCACCTGCGCGGGCGAGGTGGCGCAGGCCGGTGACAGCGCCGTGCCCTTCTCCATCCAGAGCATCTCCAAGGTGTTCTCGCTGACGCTGGCGATCCGCGCGCAGGGCGAGGCGCTGTGGCACCGCATCGGCCGCGAGCCCTCGGGCAGCCCGTTCAACTCGCTGGTGCAACTGGAGACCGAGCGCGGCATCCCGCGCAACCCCTTCATCAACGCCGGGGCCATCGCCGTGGCGGACCGGCTGGTCTCGCTGGGCGACGGCAAGGCCGAGCTGCTGGCGCTGCTGGCCCGGCTGTGCGGCGAAGCGGTGCACATCGACGACGAGGTCGCGCGCTCCGAGGCCGAGACGGGTTTTCGCAACGCGGCGCTGGCCAACTTCATGAAGGGCTTCGGCACGCTCGACAACGACGTGGCCACCGTGCTGGACGTGTACTTCAACCAGTGCGCCATCGCCATGAGCTGCGAGCAGATGGCCTGCGCGGCCGGCTACCTGTGCCGCGACGGCCGCCACCCGCTGGCCGGCGTGCCGCTGCTCAGCGAGGCGCAGACGCGCCGCGTGAACGCGCTGATGCTGACCTGCGGCACCTACGACGCGGCCGGCGAATTCGCCTTTCGCATCGGCCTGCCCTGCAAGAGCGGCGTGGGCGGCGGCATCGTGGCCGTGGTGCCGGACCAGCTCACGCTGTGCGTGTGGTCGCCCGCGCTGGACGAGACGGGCAACTCCTGGCTGGGACGGCAGGCGCTGGAGCTGTTCGTGACGAAGACGGGGCTGTCCGTTTTCTGAGGAATCGGGTGATGCGCCCTGGAAATCCAATACCCGTGATCACATCCCTTCACACTGGGCATCGTGGATATTTGCCCCGAACCATCGCTCTGAGTGGCTCAGACATTTAAAGAGCCTCCACATCACCTTCAGGTTGGTGTGCGCGTCTGCGCCATGAACCGCCCCGGGGCGGTTCATGGCTGCGATCAAGAGGGCGGCGAGATGGCGGCAATGCGGGACGCGAAGCGGCTCGCGTGCTTCTGCTCAGACCTCGGGTGTTGCGGTTGCCCAGTGCCGGGACGGCGTGGCCACGGAATCAATAAACGTCGTTACTCCTCGTCACCCAAATATTCAAAGCAAGGCCGTTCGTGACGAGGTCGCCCGCAGCACGGACAACGAGGAACGGGAGGGCGGTGGCGACGCATCAGTTCAATCCAAAGATGCAATGTAGGCTCAAACACGTTCGCATTTATCTGGCTCCGAGGAACCCAATCGTCAAACCTTCCCATGCCACCCAGTGGAACGCTGCAAAAATGCATAGTCGCCTCGCTAGAGTTTCCGGCGCGCAAACTCGCAAGGCATGCGCGAATCGAAGAAACGTATGAGTCATCACGCCCATCGATCTCGCAAATTTGCAATAGCTGTTTGGTGACCTCAATCTCCTTCGACAAATCAATTTTCGAAGACCCCTCAACTGGGGTGTTGTCAGAATTCTTTGGGACGCTCATGGGGAATTCTTGCGTAGATCTTTGCTGATGGTATCGGGCCTGGGCTGCTGCACCGCATCTGCCTTATCGCTGGGGTGGCGCGACGGTTGATTGAACCGATCTGCAACATATTTCGGCACATTAATCGACTGCATGCTCATGGCATCACCGTCACAAGATAACCTTGCTTAGCAAGCTCCGCAACTGGCATTTTTGCGCCATTGAATGTCTCATATTGAATTCTCATTCCAGATTGACCAAACCAAGGCATTGATCGACTTTCTTCGACCTTGAACGGCTTGACGACAATGTACTCGTCGCCGCCGACGTCGGCTGTGACCTGTGATGCAGTTCTACTGGAGCATGTCCAAGAGTAAATTCCAATCTATTTGTCGCTCTCCTTTTGACGCCAACCATACGAAGTATTTGGCCGCCATGTGCCCATCCTTGAATATGGCTATTGCGCTTCGAGTCCCGCGTTCCTTGGCGTATATGTAGAACTTGCCTTCATGCAGTTCGATGCCATAGGGCTCCACGTCATTCGTTGATCGAATTTCTCCGCCATTGATCTCCCAATCTGGCCAAGAAACGTCCTTCAGGGCGCTCTCAATCAGCAAGAAAATGCGCCGATGACTTGCATCTAAAGCTCCTGGCTTTTTGCTGGGGTACGTCAAAGTTTTGTTGAACTCATCCGCAAAATAGTCTGGAACATCAATTGATTTTGTCATTTTGATATTTTCTCCAAATAGCCTTCGAGTACCAACTTTTCAATTGTCAGTTGTGTGCCTGCTGTCGTTTCGTACTGCAACCCCATCCCCCTCCTTGCCAAACCACGGCATCACCCGGCTTTCCTCAACTGCAAATGGCTTCTTGACAACGTAGATGTCATGCAGCGCCGTGTTGGTGGTATTCGAAAGCGCTCGCTGGTCGAGTGGGGTACTTGCCGGAGCCAAGAAACTCGATTTATCGCTCGTTCCCCCATATCGATCCAGCCGCTGTCCCACCTTGAGTTCCACGATCTGCTCAGTCCCCGGCACCTTGCCATTCTCCGGCGGCCACCACGTCTTGCCATCTGCGGTCTTCCACCCCGCGTGCTCAGCCTTGACGATCTCCTGCGCCACTTGGCTGAACCGCGCGTCATCAGTATGGATGGCGACTTCGCGCATGCGTGCCGCGATGGTCTCGGCTTCTTTCGCGACAGCGACCTGAGCCTCGATGCGCCGAATGGTTGCTGTGTAGCCCGCCTGCCCGAGTTTCGCCGTCACCACCGTGCCGACCGTGCCGATGGCCAGCGCATCCACCAGCGCTTCGCCCCGAACTTGGGGGTCTTCACTGGCAAGGCGCTGCTGCAACTCCGTCGGCAGACCCGCAATCCCTTGCGCCAGCGCCACGGCCGTGTCGGTCAATCCCAGGTTCAACAGTGCAGTTGTCAGCTCGTAGGCCATGACGCCCGAGCCAGTGACCAATCCCGCAGGGGTGGCTTTGGCCAACCCCTTTCCGACACCGACCAGATAGTTGGCCTGCTCCCGGCACGCCGACGTGGCGCATTGAATCTTGTCCAGACCGCGGCGAATGATGAGCTGCGCATTGGTCTCCATGTTCAGGATCAAGCTGACGTCGTCGGGCTTGATCCCTTTGTCCAACAGACCTTCGATCGCGGCGTACCCGGCGCGGTACTCCACCTTCAGGTGGTCGCAGTTGCCAGTCGTCTTGCAGTTGAGCAATTCGATGTCATTGGCCACGCTCGTGCGGTAGGCCTCGTCAAACGCCTTGTCTCGACAGACTTGACTGTCACCACAGGCCTTGAGCCAGGCTTCAAGCCTTTCGACGTCTGCGTGCTTCAGATAGTTGTTCACCGTCGCCGTGACCGTCACATTGGCCGCATCGAAGGCCGAGCCCAGCAGCACCGAGCCCGCCGCCATCAGCGCCTTGAACTCCGCGCTCTTCGGGTCGAGGCCCTGGCCCTGCAGGTACTCGGCCAGCACCGGCGTCAACTGCTCGTTGAGCATCGCCGCCGTCATCGCCTTGGCCGGGTCGGTGCCGGCCACTTCGGCCTGGATCAACCCGGCCATGCCGTGCAGCGCGGTCTTCTGCCAACTGCCGTCGGGCCAGCCCTGCTGCTGCGCCACATCGCCAATGGCGTTGGTCATTACCGCACCGACGTAGTTGGCCGCGATCTGGTTCTGGCGCGCTTCGGCCTGGTGGGCCTTGAGTTCTTGCGCCTGCTTAGAGGTTCATTCGTCAGCGCTTTGGATCGCAAGGCGCAAAGGCTCCAATGACGCCACGTTCATTAGCTTCTCGATTGAACATTGAGGTGGCCATTCCTCAAATACCAATCGATACCGCCCACCCTGCCACGAAAATTCGTACCAATGGGCATCGACCACCCCGCCCCTCGTTATTGACTCGACATCGTATGCGCCTACTCCTCGTAGGAGCCTTCCCGCCAAGTCGGGAAAGCTGTGCCAATTTGCTTTACACACAAGCTCGAGATATTCCACTCCCGTGGGGTAGTGATGAATGAATGACTTCATCGCATTCCTCCAAATCCAAAATCTGCGCCTCCCGGCCTCGCGGAAGACTCAATAATCTGAAGCCAAGACTTCCCCTGCCCCCTGAGCTGTTCCACAGACGGCCCCAAGGGATTGCCGTAGTTCAGCATGTTTCGAGCCTCCGCCTTCTCTACAAAGTCTTGCGGCGAGATATCCCTGAAATCGACCTTCAGTTGATTGCGCTGTGCGTGCGCCCACCGCGCGACCTCTTCCTCTGATTTGCCAGACGCCAGCATTTTCAATGCGCTCTCCCTGAGGTTCGTTGCGGCGCTTTCATAGCCCATGCGTCGAATGTCGTAAGGTAGCCCATCGCGATAGAACCCATTCGCAATAGTCTGACTGTCAATTTTGGTCAGGGCTTGGAGCGCATCCAAGCCAGCCGTGCCGCCGCTCGTCACCAAGCGAATGCCGAGCTTGCCCAGATCGAGCACCGCCTTGGCATCAAGCAGCCAAGTCTCGGGGTACACACCCTCGAGGCCTTGTGCCTTAGCCTGCGCAGCTGTCCAGTAATCATTGAGCGTGCCGTAGTCCGGACACGCACTCGGCGCCGTGCAGCCGAGACTTGCCATCTGCTGCTGGATGAAGTTGCTGACTTCGTTGCAAGCAGCCCCCTCGCAGGCAATCACCGCATTGGCCAGCAGCCGGTCACTGAGTTCGTCCTTGTACTTCAGCGCCGCGGCAGTGGCGCACTGCTGACCCGAGGTTTTGCATGCCTTATCGGCCTTGTTGTAGGTCACGCGTTCCTGGTGACTCAGATAGTTGTTCACC
>NZ_DATIGV010000018.1:0-62941 GCF_035481345.1 Hydrogenophaga sp.
GGGCTGGCCGCTGCCCTGCCTACAGTGGCTGCCTGCGGCCAGGGCACCCGGGTGGCAGCCGAACTGCCCGCGCGCCCGCCCGAGCCGGCCGACCCACCCGCCTGAGCGGACGCCTTCAGGGCCAGGACAGCAGGTCCGTGGCGGCTTCGCTCAACTCGGCCACGGCCTGGAGGAAGTGGTGCTCGGGCTCGGCACCGGGGTGCGACACCGCCGCCACCACCGCGATCGCCAGCGTCGCGAGGTAGGCCACGATGGCGGAAACGGCGCTGACAAGGGCGCTGTGCATGGGGAGTCCTCCGTGCGCGTGCCGGGTGCGGGGCACAGGGCGTGCCCGGCCGCAAGAAGCCACTGTAGGCAGCGCCTCGCTCAGCCCTGGCCGGACAAGAGCGCCTTGGCGTGTCGGAGCCGTCCTACAACACCGCCCCCGCCGCCGTGCCCCGCTTGTAACCCCAGCGAAATCGCTTCATGGATAATTGAAACCAAATTACATGCCCGCCGGTGTTCCGGCCCCTCAGGAGACTGCGTCCATGCTCACGCGCGCCACCAAGATCGTCGCCACCCTCGGTCCCGCCTCCAGCGAGCCCGACATGCTCGAAGCCATGATCCGCGCGGGCGTCAACGTGGTGCGGCTGAACTTCTCGCACGGCACCGCGCAGGACCACATCGACCGCGCCCGCCTGGTGCGCGAAGCCGCGCAGCGCGCCGGCCGTGAGGTGGGCATCATGGCCGACCTGCAGGGACCCAAGATCCGCGTCGGCAAGTTCGCGCAGGGCAAGATCCAGCTGGTGCCGGGCGAGAAGTTCGTGCTCGACGCCGCCCGCACCGAGCCCGGCGACCAGGACGGCGTGGGCCTGGACTACAAGGAACTGCCGCGCGACGTGAAGCCCGGCGACACCCTGCTGCTCAACGACGGCCTGATCGTGCTGACCGTGGATTTCGTGCAGGGCCCGGCCGTGCACACCACCGTCAAGCTCGGTGGCGAACTGTCCAACAACAAGGGCATCAACAAGCAGGGCGGCGGCCTCACCGCGCCCGCGCTCACGGCCAAGGACATGGACGACATCAAGACCGCCATGGGCCTGAAGGCCGACTACGTGGCGGTGAGCTTCCCCAAGAACGCCACCGACATGGAACTGGCGCGCCAGCTCTGCGCCGTGGCCGGTGGCGGCCACAAGCCGGGCCTGATCGCGAAGATCGAGCGCGCCGAGGCGATTCCCGAACTCGCCAACATCCTCAAGGCCTCCGACGGCATCATGGTCGCGCGCGGCGACCTGGCGGTGGAGGTGGGCAACGCGGCCGTGCCGGCGCTGCAAAAGCACATGATCCGGCTCGCGCGCGAAATGGACAAGGTCGTCATCACCGCCACGCAGATGATGGAGAGCATGATCGTCAACCCCGTGCCCACCCGCGCGGAGGTGAGCGACGTGGCCAACGCCGTGCTCGACGGCACGGACGCCGTGATGCTCAGCGCCGAGACCGCCGCCGGCCGGTACCCGCTGGAGACAGTGAAGGAAATGGCCGCCATCTGCCTGGAGGCGGAGAAGGCCGACCGTCACGAACTGGGCGCGGACTTCCAGGGCAAGACCTTCACGCGCATCGACCACAGCATCGCCATGGGTGCGCTGTTCACCGCGCACCACCTGGGCGCCAAGGCCATCGTGGCGCTCACCGATTCGGGCTCCACCGCGCTGTGGATGAGCCGGCACATCGTGCGCATCCCCATCTACGCGATGACGCCCAACCTGGCCACGCAGCGGCGCATGACGCTCTACCGCAACGTGCGCCCGCTGCTGATGGACAACAACGCCGACCGCGACAACGCCCTGGTGGACGCCGAGTCGCACCTGAAGAAGCGCGGCATCGTGCAGACCGGCGACGTCTACGCCATCACCGTGGGCGAGCCCATGGGGCAGCCCGGCGGCACGAACACGCTCAAGATCTGCAGAGCTGCCTGAGCGTCAATCAAACCGCATGGAAACGCCGGTCACGAACATCGTGTCGGTCTTTTTCAGGTTCGTGCCCGGGTCGCTGTCGTAGCGGTAGTTCAGGCCCGCCGTCAGGTTCACGGTCTGCGTCATCGCCACCGTCAGGCCCACGTCCAGCACCGCGCGGTACTTGCCCGACTCGCGCAGGTCGGGGAACAGCGAGAACTTCTGCCGCAGGCTGGTGGTGTCGGTGAGCTTGTGGCTGGACTCCTCCGACAGCACGAGTTCCATGCGCCCGTAGCGCTCGCGCCTCTCGCCCGCGATGTCGGTGGGGGTGATGTAGCGGTCGTGCGTGTAGCCGATACCGCCCGAGACGTCGAAGAAGCCGCTGTCGTCGCTCCAGATGTGGCGGCCCACACCGGTGGCCACGGAGTAGCGCGCCGCGATGTTGGCCAGCCGGTCGCGCTGCCACTCGCCCGAGCCGAAGCCGAACCAGTCGATCGAGAAGTCGCGGTTGTACTGGGTGCGCAGGCCGTAGCGCTCCACCGTGTCCACGTCGTTGCTGTGCGCGCGGTCGGCCTTCAGGCCCCAGGTCCATTTGTCCCAACTGGTCTGGCGCGCGCCCTCGGCGGCCAGGTTCACGGTCGCGGCATCGTTGTTGCCCGACGAGAAGTTGGCACCCGCTGTCAGCAGATGCCTCCACTGTCCATCGGGCTTGAGCGTGACCTGGGCCTGCGAGAGCGCGGGCAGCAGTGCGGCGAAGGTGAGTGTCGCGATCCTCTGGTGGCGACGGCGGGCCATGGCGCTTCCTCTCTTGTGCCAAAGCCTGACCGTGTGCCTTTGCCCCCTCACAGTTCCCCACGGGAATGTGACGATTGGTGACATGGCCAACGTGTGAAAGCACACGTAAGGCAGGGGGTGCATGGGAACCGGCGCGCGCAGGTCGAAAGTTAAAATCCCGGGTTACACCACGGTTACCAACGACTCAAAGAGGAATCCCATGGCACTCGTCTCCATGCGCGAACTGCTCGACCACGCCGCCGCCAACACCTACGGCATCCCGGCGTTCAACGTGAACAACCTCGAACAGGTGCAGGCCGTCATGGCCGCGGCCGACGAAGTGGGCGCCCCTGTCATCCTGCAGGCCAGCGCCGGCGCGCGCAAATACGCGGGCGAGCCCTTCATCAAGCACCTGATCCAGGCCGCCATCGAGATGTACCCGCACATCCCGCTGGTCATGCACCAGGACCACGGCCAGAGCCCCGACGTCTGCAAGGGTGCCATCAACCTGGGCTTCTCCTCCGTGATGATGGACGGCAGCCTGGAGGCCGATGGCAAGACCATCGCCAGCTACGACTACAACGTGGACGTGACGAAGCAGGTCGTGGACATGGCGCACAAGCTGGGCGTCACCGTCGAGGGCGAACTGGGCTGCCTGGGCAGCCTGGAGACCATGAAGGGCGACAAGGAAGACGGCCACGGCACCGACGCCACCATGACGCGCGAGCAGCTGCTGACCGACCCCGAGCAGGCCGCCGACTTCGTGAAGAAGACCCAACTCGACGCGCTGGCGATTGCCATCGGCACCAGCCATGGCGCCTACAAGTTCACCCGCAAGCCCACGGGCGACATCCTGGCCATCGAGCGCATCGCCGAGATCCACCGCCGCCTGCCCAACACGCACCTCGTCATGCACGGCTCGTCCAGCGTGCCGCAGGAGCTGCTGGCCCAGATCAACCAGTACGGCGGCAAGATGAAGGAAACCTACGGCGTGCCCGTCGAGGAGATCCAGAAGGCCATCAAGTTCGGCGTGCGCAAGATCAACATCGACACCGACATCCGCCTGGCCATGACGGGCGCGGTGCGCAAGTTCCTGGCCGAGAACCCCGACAAGTTCGACGCCCGCGAGTGGCTCAAGCCCGCGCGCGAGGCCGCCAAGCAGGTCTGCAAGCAGCGCTACATCGAGTTCGGCTGCGAAGGCCAGGCCGGCAAGATCAAGGGCGAGACGCTGCAGGTCGTCGCCGGCAAGTACGCCAAGGGCGAGCTGGCGCAAGTGGTGAACTGAACCGCCACGCGTTCGTGCCACGCCACCGCACCGGTTCGCCGGCGGTGGCGTTTTCTTTTGGAATTCAGTCTTCCCAGCCCCCCGCCTGTATCGCCGCCACGATCTCCTGCCCCGTGCGCACCAGCGCGGGCGCAAAGTCCCCGTGCAGCAGCGCGCCCTTGAGCCGCGCCGCCGGCCCGCCCACGGTGAGCGAGAGCGGCTCGCGGCCATCGCCGAGGTCCAGGCCGACGCCGATGGCGGCGATGTCCTGCTCCCATTCGGATGAGGACACCACGTAGCCGCGCGCCGCGTGGTCGGCCTCGGCGCGCCGCAGGCCCGGCTCGCGTTCGGGCCAGCGCGCCGGGTCCTCGGCCCGCAGGTGGCGCGCGATGAGTTCGCGCATGCCCGCCGTGGACGCGCACCACATCGCACGGCCCATGGCCGTTTCGGCGAAGGGCAGGCGCGTGCCCACGTCCAGCCCCAGGATGAGGCGCGCCGTGCTGCGGCAATGCGCCACGTAGACCATGGAGGTGCCGTGCCGCACGCCCAGCGAGATGGCGGCCTGCGTGTGCTCGGCCAGGGTCTCCATGAAGGGCCGCGCCAGGCGCCCGACCTCGAAGTTGGACAGCACGCTGAAGCCCAGCGAGAGCACCGCCGGGCTCAGCGCGTATTCCCCCGTGCCGGGGCGGTGGCGCAGATAGCCCAGGCTGGCCAGCGTGAACGTCAGGCGCGACACGGTGGCCTGCGGCAGGCCGCTGCGCCGCGCGAGTTCCTGATGAGCGAGCCAGCGGTCGGTCGGGCCAAAGCAGCGCAGCAGACTCAGGCCGCGCGCGAGCGCGGTGACGAAACGGCGGTCCTGCGAGGGGTCGGCCTCGCCGGGCGAAGGTGAGGGCTGGTGGCGCTGGCGTCCCATGAAACCGGATGCGTCCTGATATTCCGCTTATCGGAATTTAACGCCAGCATCGACGGACTTTCGATGCTCGCTTTCCCTGAATCCGATTGACGCTCTATCGGGAGAGGCCGCATATTGACTGCATTCGATAGCGTTTTCCGATCAGCGGAATATACGAACACCATGTCCCGCCCCAACACGGACCACTGGCCACCCGGCCTGCCGCACGCGCTCGCGTTGCCGGCGGTGAACGTGTTCCACAACCTGGCCGCGTCGGCCGCGCGCCACCCGGACAAGCCCTTCACCGTCTACTACGACACCCCGCTGAGCTACGCGCAGGGCCTGCGGGAAGCCGAGCGCATCGCCGCCTTCCTGCAGCAGCGCTGCGGCGTGCGGGCGGGCGACCGCGTGCTGCTGTGCCTGCAGAACAGCCCGCAATGGGCGTTGGGCTTCTACGGCATCCTGCGCGCCAACGCGGTGGTGGTGCCGGTGAACCCCATGAACCGCGAGCAGGAGCTGCGCCACTGCATCGAGGACAGCGGCGCGCGCGTGGCCATCGTCGCGCAGGACCTGCTGCCCTTCGTGCGGCCCTTGCTGGCCGATGCCGGCACCGACAAGGGCACGGGCCTGAGGCACGCGATCGTCGCCACCTACAGCGACCACCTGCGCGAACCCACCGAACTGCGCGTGCCCGACTTCGTTCGCGCGCCGCGCGAGGCGCCGGATCACCCCGCCCTCACCGCCTGGGCCGACACCGTGGCGGCACAGCTCACACCGGGCCCGCTCACCGCCGGCCCCGACGATCTCTGCGCCATGCCCTACACCTCGGGCACCACCGGCTTGCCCAAGGGCTGCATGCACACCCACCGCAGCGTGATGGCCACGCTGGTGGGCGGCGTGCGCTGGTTCGGCACCACGCAGGACGCGGTCTGCCTCTCGGTGCTGCCCTTCTTCCACGTCACCGGCCTGTCGGGCAGCCTCAACGGGCCGCTGTACGCGGGCGCCACCCTCGTCGTGCTGTCGCGCTGGGACCGCGAGGCCGCCGCCATCTGCATGGAACGCTACGGCGTCACGGTGTGGCAGGCCATCTCCACCATGGTGATCGACTTCCTCGCGTTGCCGGACCTCGACCGTTTCGACCTCTCGCGCCTGAGTTGCGTGCGCGGCGGCGGCGCGGCCATGCCCGACGCCCTGGCCGCGCGGCTGAAGGCCCTCACCGGCCGCGACTACATCGAGGGCTACGGCATGACCGAGACCATGGCCGCGACGCACATCAACCCGCTGCACCGGCCCAAGCGCCAGTGCCTGGGCCTGCCGGTGTTCGAGGTCGATGCCCGCGTGATCGACCCTGAGACCCTGACCGAACGGCCC
The DNA here is from genome assembly GCF_035481345.1 of Hydrogenophaga sp. GTDB lineage: Bacteria > Pseudomonadota > Gammaproteobacteria > Burkholderiales > Burkholderiaceae_C > Hydrogenophaga. Next base: position 6,233 of record NZ_DATIGV010000018.1, read on the forward strand.
GTGGGCGAGACCGGCGAGATCGTGGTGCACGGCCCGCAGGTGATGCAGGGCTACTGGCGCAACCCGCAGGCCACGGCCGAGGCCTTCATCGAGATCGACGGCCAGCGCTTCCTGCGCACCGGCGACCTGGGCCACGTGGACGACGAGGGCTACTTCTTCATGACCGATCGCCTCAAGCGGATGATCAACGCCAGCGGCTACAAGGTCTCGCCGGCCGAGGTGGAGGCCCTGATGTACCGCCACCCCGCCATCCAGGAAGCCTGCGTGATCGGCGCGCGCGATCCGCGGCGCGGCGAGACGGTGAAGGCCCTGGTGGTGCTGCGGCCTGAGCAGCGCGGCCGCGTGAGCGAGCAGGACCTGATCGACTGGGCGCACGGCCAGATGGCCGCCTACAAGAGCCCGCGCATCGTGGAGTTCGTGGCCTCGCTGCCGCGCTCGGGCAGCGGCAAGGTGATGTGGCGCGAGTTGCAGGCGCAGCAGGCCGCACGCGACGCCACCGCCCCCTCGCCTTCGTGATTACCCCCGCGCCGTGCGCCGCGCGGCATCCCTCGCCATCCGGCAACACCACAAGCAAGGAGACAAGACGATGACCCGCCAGAACCCCACGGCCCCGAAGCCCCCGACGATCCGCCGCCGCAGCCTGCTGCTGGCCGGCGTGGCCGCCAGCGCCGGCGCGGCCCCCTGGGTGCCCGCCCAGGCCCAGGCCTACCCCAGCCGCCCCATCACACTGATCGTGCCCTGGCCCGCCGGCGGCTCCACCGACCGCCACCTGCGCACCCTGGCCGAGCTCGCCAGCAAGCACCTGGGGCAGCCCATCACCGTGGAAAACCGCCCCGGCGCGGGCGGCACCCTGGGCCCCAGCACCATGGCGCAGACCGCCAAACCCGACGGCTACACCATCGCCCAGTTTCCCCTGGGGCTGCTGCGCATGCCGCACATGCAGAAAACCAACTGGGACCCGCTGAACGACTTCACCTACATCATCGGCGTCTCGGGCTACACCTTCGGCCTCACCGTCAAGGCCGACTCGCCCTACAAGACCTTCAAGGACTACATCGAGGCCGCGCGCCAGAAGCCCGGCGAGATCAACTACGGCTCCACCGGCACCGGCAGCAGCCCGCACCTGCTGATGGAAGAGCTGGCCGGCAACGCCAAGGTCAAGCTCGTGCACGTACCCTTCAAGGGCAACGCCGACCTGCAGGCCGCGCTGCTGGGCGGCCACGTGATGGCCCAGAGCGACGCCAGCGGCTGGGACAAGTACGTCGACGCCGGCCAGATGCGCCTGCTGGTCACCTTCGGTGAGCAGCGCACCCAGCGCTGGCCCGAGGTGCCCACCGCGCAGGAGTTGGGCTACGGCGTGGTCTCCACCTCGCCCTACGGCCTGGCGGGCCCCAAGGGCATGGACCCGGCCGTGGTGAAGACCCTGCACGACGCCTTCAAGAAGGCCATGGACGACCCCAAGCACATGGAGGTGCTCGGCCAGCTCAACCAGGCCGTGTGGTACCGCAACGGAGAGGACTACCGCAAGTGGGCCGGGGAGACCTTCGCCAAGGACAAGGCCCTGATCGAGCGCCTGGGACTGGCGGCCAAGTAAGGGCTCGCTCGGGCATTGCCCGGGCGGTGCGCCAACTTGCGATAATCCCGCCGAACTGCGCAAGGCCCGTTGAGCGTTCAACGGGCCTTTTTCTTGCCCCTCCGATCGACCCGCGCCATGACCTCCGCCCTGCACACCTCCAATCTCACGTCGCTACCGCTGCTTGCGCGCGGCAAGGTGCGCGACAACTACGCCGTCGGCGACGACCGCATCCTCATGGTCGCGTCGGACCGCATCAGCGCCTTCGACGTGATCATGGGCGAGCCCATCCCCGGCAAGGGCGAGCTGCTCACCAAGCTCTCGCTGTTCTGGTTCGACCGCCTCGGCCCCAAGGGCCTGGCCATCTGCCCCATCCACCTGACGGGCGAAGACCCCGAGAGCGTGGTCACGCCGGCCGAACGCGCGCAGGTGGCGGGCCGTTCCATGCTGGTGCAGCGCCTCAAGCCCATCCCCGTGGAGGCCGTGGTGCGCGGCTACCTGGCCGGCAGCGGCTGGAAGGAGTACCAGGAGACCCGCTCGGTCTGCGGCGTGCCGCTGCCCGAGGGCCTGATGAACGCCTCCAAGCTGCCCGAGCCCATCTACACGCCGGCCGCCAAGGCCGCGATGGGTGAACACGACGAGAACATCACCTACGAGCGCACGGTGGAGATGGTGGGTGCCGACGTGGCGGCGCAGATCCGCGACATCGCCATCGCGCTGTACAAGGCCGCGGCGGCCATCGCGCTGGAGAAGGGCATCATCATCGCGGACACCAAGTTCGAGTTCGGCCTGGACGCGGCCGGCCGTGTGGTGCTGATGGACGAGGTGCTGACGCCCGACAGCTCGCGCTACTGGCCGGCGGAAAGCTACGCCGTGGGCAGCAACCCGCCCAGCTACGACAAGCAGTACCTGCGCGACTGGCTGGAAGGCGCGAAGGTGAAAGGCAAACCCTGGGACAAGACCGCCCCCGCGCCGCGCCTGCCGCGCGAGGTGATCAACAAGACCGCGGAAAAGTACCGCGAGGCGCTCACGCGCCTGGTGGGCTGAGGGCGGGCCTCAGCTCAGAACGACGGACGACAGGCGCCGCCGGTACGTCGCCACCGTCGGGTCCTCCGGCGGCACCTGGCCTTCGGCCACCTTGGGCTTGGGCGGCTCGATGACGTCAAGGATCGCGATGTAGGTCTTGCGCGCCAGGTCCTCGCTCCAGGCCTTGTCGCGCATCAGGATCTCCAGCAGCTCGTCCATTGCGGCCGTCCACTGGCCGTAGGCCATCAGCAACTGCGCGCGGGCAAAGCGCGCGTCGAAGTCGCGCTTGTTGGCCGCGATCGCCGTGTCCAGCGCGGCCATGCGCGCCTCGGGCTCGGCCACGTCGGCCTGCGCGTCGCGCGCGGCCATCCAGCGCTTGAGCGAATCGAGCCGGCGCACCGCGTCGGCCTTGGCGATGACCGGCGCGAAGGCCACCTTGGCCTCGTCGTCCTCGCCCAGTTCCAGCAGCAGCTTCACCAGGTCGAAACGTGCGTCGTCGTTGTCGGGGTCGGCCTGCACGGCCTGGCGCAGGCGCTCCAGCGCGGTCTCGGTGTCGCCGCCGGCCAGGGCCTCCTGCGCGGCGGCTTCTTCGGCCTCGGCCACCAGCTCGCCCTCGCCGGGCAGGTGCTTGTCGAGGAAGGCGCGCAACTGGCCCTCGGGCAAAGCGCCCATGAAACCATCCACCGGCTGGCCATTCATCAAGAGGACGCAGGTGGGGATGCTGCGCACGCCGAAGGCCGCGGCCAGTTGCTGCTCCTGGTCGGAGTCGATCTTCACGAGCTTGAAGCGGCCCGCGTAGTCGGCCTCCAGCTTTTCCAGGATGGGGCCGATGACCTTGCAGGGGCCGCACCAGGGGGCCCAGAAATCCACCAGCACGGGGGTCTGCATCGAGGCCTCGATGACCTCGGCTTCGAAGTTGGCGATGGTGACGTCGATCATGGCTGCGCTCGGGGGTAAGTGGGGGCGAAACGTAAAATCGCCACTTTACCGGAGGCCCCGCGGGCCGAAAGCCGAATGCCATGAACCCCATTCCCGTGGGCGTGGTCATGGGTTCCAGCAGCGACTGGGACACCATGCAGCACGCCGTGCAGATCCTGTCGCAGTTCGGCGTCGCGCACGAAGCGCGCGTGGTCTCGGCCCACCGCATGCCCGACGACATGTTCGCCTACGCCGAAGCGGCCGCCGCACGCGGTCTCAAGGCCATCATCGCCGGTGCCGGCGGCGCGGCCCACCTGCCCGGCATGCTGGCCGCCAAGACGGTGGTGCCGGTGCTGGGCGTGCCGGTGGCCAGCAAGCACCTCAGCGGAGTGGACTCGCTGCACAGCATCGTGCAGATGCCCAAGGGCGTGCCCGTGGCCACCTTCGCCATCGGCCCGGCCGGCGCGGCCAACGCGGCGCTGTTCGCGGTGGCGATGCTGGCCAACCACGACGAGGCACTGCGCGCGAAGCTGCAGGCCTTCCGCGCCGAGCAGACCGAAGCCGCGCGCGCCATGACCTTGCCGCCCGCATGAGCCTGAACAACCCCTTGCTGCCCGGCGCCACCGACGCCTCGGGCCGTCCCGCCACGCTGGGCGTGATGGGCGGTGGCCAGCTCGGCCGCATGTTCGTGCAGGCCGCGCAGGCCATGGGCTACGCCACCGCCGTGCTCGACCCCGACGCCGACAGCCCGGCCGGCCTGATCAGCCACCATCACATCCGCAGCGCCTACGACGACACCGAAGGCCTCGCGCGGCTCGCCGAGCTCAGCGACGCCATCACCACCGAGTTCGAGAACGTGCCCGCGCCGGCCCTGGCCGCGCTGGCGGCGCAGCGCCCGGTGGCGCCGGGCGCGGCCTGCGTGGCCATCGCCCAGGACCGCGCGGCTGAAAAGGCCCACTTCGCGCGCTGCGCGGCCGACGGCAGCGGCGTGCGACCCGCGCCCTACGCCGCCATCGATACGCCCGAGCAGCTCGCCGCCGTGGCGGCCGATCTCCTGCCCGGCATCCTGAAGACCGCGCGCCTGGGCTACGACGGCAAGGGCCAGGCGCGCGTCAAAGACCGCGCCGAACTCGCCGCCGCCTGGGACCGCCTGGGCCGCGTGCCCTGCGTGCTGGAAAAGCTCATGCCCCTGCGCGCCGAGTGCTCGGTCATCGTGGCGCGCGGCGCCAACGGCGACTGCGTGAGCTTCCCGGTGCAGAAGAACACGCACCACGACGGCATCCTCGCGGTCACCGAGGTGCACGAGGGCGCCATCGAGCCCGCGCTGGCGCGGCGCGCGCAGGCGGCCACCATCGCCATCGCGCAGCAACTGGGCTACGTGGGCGTGCTGTGCGTGGAGTACTTCCTGGTCGACGACGGCCTCGGCGGACTGGACCTGATCGTCAACGAAATGGCGCCGCGCCCGCACAACAGCGGCCACTACACCCAGAACGCCTGCGACGTGTCGCAGTTCGAGGCGCAGGTGCGCGCCGTCGCGGGCCTGCCGCTGCGCCCGCCGGTGCAACACAGCCCGGCCATCATGCTCAACCTGCTGGGCGACCTGTGGTTCGCCCCGGGCCGCGAGGCCGCGGTGACACCGCCCTGGGACGCGCTGCTGGCCTTGCCCGGCACGCACCTGCACCTATATGGCAAGGCCAGCGCGCGGCCCGGCCGCAAGATGGGGCACCTCAACATCACCGGCCCCACGGTGGCCGCGGTGCGCGACACCGCCGCCAAGGCGCTCGCCCTGCTGGGCCTGCCGCCGCTCTGACCCCGCCATGCCGCTGCTGCTGAACGCGCAGGAGCCCGAAGCCATCGAGCGGGCCGCACGGCGCCTGGCCGAGGGCGGCCTGGTGGGCCTGCCCACCGAAACCGTCTATGGCCTGGCGGCCGATGCCGACAACGCCAGCGCGGTGCAGCGCATCTTCGAGGCCAAGGGCCGCCCGGCCGACCACCCGCTCATCGTGCACGTGGCGGCCGAGTCGCCGCGCGCCGCGATCGATCACTACGCGCGCGAGGTGCCGGCTTTCGCGGAGCGGCTCATCGCGGCCGCCTGGCCCGGCCCACTCACGCTGATCCTGCCGCGCCGCGCCGACGTGGGCGCGGTGGCCGCGGGCGGGCAGGACTCGATCGGCCTGCGCTGCCCGTCGCACCCTGTGGCGCAGGCGGTGTTGCGCGCCGCCGCCGCGCACGGCGTGCGCGGTGTGGCCGCGCCCAGCGCCAACCGCTTCGGCCGCGTGAGCTCCACCACCGCTGGCCACGTGGTGGAGGAATTCGACACACTCGGCGAAGACGAATTGCTGGTGCTCGACGGCGGCGCCTGCCCCGTGGGCATCGAATCCACCATCGTGGACTGCACGCGCGGCCACCCGGTGCTGCTGCGCCCGGGCATGCTCACGCCGGCGCGGCTGGAAACCATCGCGGGCGAGCCGCTGCGCGCGCGCGACGGGGCCTCACCGCGCGCCTCAGGCACGCTCGAATCGCATTACGCGCCGCGCGCCAAGGTGCGCTTGATGGACGCGAAGCAGTTGCGCGCCGCCTTCCAGGTGCTGGGCAGCGACGCGAAGCACATCGCGCTGTACGCGCGCAGCCCGATCGAGTCCGCGCGCGGCGCGCCGCGCCGGCGCATGCCCGACAACGCCGAGGCAACCGCGCAGGAGTTGTTCGCGGTGCTGCGCGAACTCGACGCCACCGGCGTGCGCCTGATCTGGGTGGAAACGCCGCCCGAGGGTCCCGAGTGGGACGGCGTGCGGGACCGATTGGCGAGAGCCGCCGCCTGACCCGCGTTCAGTCCACCAGCCGGGCCGTCCACTCCACCAGCGCCTCCAGCGCCGGCCGTGCCGCCGGCGCGTTCGGGTGGTTCACGAAGGCCACCACCACGTAGCGCACGCCATTGACCGCGCTCACGTAGCCCGCCACGCCGGTCACGTCGCGCAGCGTGCCGGTCTTGAGCCAGGCGTGGCCGTAGACCGGGCTGCGCTCGTCGAGGGCGTAACGCCTCGCGGTGCCGCTCACGCCCGCCAGCGACAGCGTGCCCACGAAGGCGTCGGCCTGCGGGTGGCGCGCCGCGTGGCGCAACAGGATGGCCAGGGCCTCGGGCGTGATGCGCTCGTCGCGCGACAGGCCCGAACCGTTGTCGATCACCGGCGCCGGCACGCGCTCGCCGAAGGTGCGGCGCCACCAGTTCCCCAGCACCGTGCGGGCCTGTTCGAAACCGCTGCGCTTCCAGGGCAGCGGCCCGCTGCCGGGCAGCGACGTGGCCTGCGGCGCGAGCTGGCCCAGCGTGAGGAACACCTGCTGCGCCATGACGTTGTTGCTCCACTGGTTCACGTCGGACAGGATGTCCGTGAGCGGCAGCGAGGGCGCGTCGAGCAGCAGCTTCGCGTCCAGCGGCGTGAGGCCGGCGCGCACCTGGCCCGTGAGCAGGCCACCACCCGCGCGCCACAGGCCCTCCAGCGCTCGCGCCGCGAAGCTGGACGGATCCTGGTAGGCCACAGGCCATTTCTGCTCGCCGCATCGAAACGGGTAGCGGCCCTCGAAAGCGATGCGCCCCGGGTCGTCGAAGCGCGCGCGCAGCCCCCCGCGCCAGTCGCCACAGGCGCCGTTGGACAAGGGCACGCTGGCGTCAATGGCCAGGCCCGCCAGCGGCGGCTCGCTGACCACCCGCGCGACGCCGGCGGCGGGGTCGGGCTGAAAGCTCAGCACCACCGACTTGAAGTTCACCAGCAGCGCGTCGGGCCCGGCGTTGTAGGGCCGAAGCGCCTCGCCGTCGAAGGCGCCGGGGTCAAAAGGCGGCAGATCGAAGGCGCTGCTGTCGAGCACCATGTCGCCCAGGACGATCTGCACGCCCTGCGCCTGCAGTGCGGTGAAGGCCTCCTGGATGCGCTCCAGCACGAATTTCGGATCGCCACCGCCGCGCACGTACAGGTTGCCGCGCAGCGCGCCCGCCGACACGGTGCCATCGGTGTAGAAGCGCGTGCTCCACGTGTAGGCGGGGCCCAGCAGGTCAAAAGCCGCGTAGCTCGTCACCAGCTTCATCACCGAGGCCGGGTTGACCTGCATGCCCGACTGGTGGCGCAGCCGCGCTTCCTGGCCGTCCAGCGGCACCACGACGGCGGAGAAGGCAGTGGCGGGCACCTCGGCGCGCAGCAACGCGGCGCTCACGGGCGGGGGCAGGCCCTCGCGCGAGGGGCCCTGCGCACAGGCCGGCAGGGCGACGGCCAGCGTCAGCAGCAGGGGCAGCAGGAAACGGTTCACGCGGGAATTATCGGCGGGGCCCGAAAGCCGGTGGCCGATAATCCCCCGATGCCTGCCGCCCCGTGTTTCCTGGCCATCGAGACCAGCACCGACACCCTCTCGCTGGCCCTGGGCACCGGCCGGGCAGACGAGGCTGCGCACCGTTTCCAGGGCCCGGGCGGCGCACAGGCCTCCACCGAGCTGTTGCCGCAGGTGCAGCGCCTGCTGGCCGAGGCCGGCCTCTCGCTGGACGAACTCGACGCCATCGCCTTCGGCCGTGGGCCCGGCTCCTTCACGGGCCTGCGCACGGCCTGTGCGGTGGCCCAGGGCCTGGCCTACGGCACGCGCGGCCCGCGTCACCCGCGGGGCCTGCCCGTGCTGCCCCTGGACACCCTGCTGGCCCTGGCCGAACAGGCCCGCGCCGACGACGCCGCCGAAGGACGGGCCGCGCCCGCGCGCATCGTCGCGCTGCTCGACGCGCGCATGGAAGAGCTCTACTTTGCGGCCTACGCACTCGAGGGTGGCGGCCTGCGCGCCATCGCTCCCCCGAGGCTGTGCGCGCCCGCCGACCTGGCCGGCTGGCTGCGCGAGCAGGGCTTCGCGGACGACGACCGCACCCTGCTCGCGGGCAATGCCTTCGGCGTCTACGCCGAAGCCCTGAGCGACGCGCCGGGCCGCCGGCGCCACGCGCTGCCCACGGCCGACGCCCTGCTGCGGCTGGCGCCCGCGCTGATGGCGCAGGGTGCGGCGGTCGGTGCCAGCGACGCCCTGCCGCTGTACGTGCGTGACAAGGTCGCGCGCACCACGGCCGAACGCGAGGCCAAGGCATGACGCACGCCCTGCCCGCGTGGACCGCCGGCCTGTGGCCTGCGCCCATGGACACCCTGCCGGTGCCGCTGGAGGCGGATGCACGCGCCATCGCCTTCATGCCCATGACCGAGGCCGACCTCGACGCGGTGCACGCGGTCGAGACCAGCGCCTACGGCCATCCCTGGTCGCCGCGGCATTTCCGGGATTCGCTGCAGGCCGGCTACCCGGCCGTGATGCTGGTGGGCGAAGCGCGCACGGGCGAGACGCCCCGCCCCTCGCGGCCGGACGGCCGCTGGCTGCTCGGCTACTTCGTGGCCATGCCCGGCGTGGAGGAAGTGCACCTGCTCAACATCACCGTGAACCCGCCGCACCAGCGCCAGGGCTGGGCGCGCTTCATGCTCGACGCACTGGCGCTGTGGTCGCGCGGCCAGGGCGCGCGCGCGCTGTGGCTGGAGGTGCGCCAGAGCAACGCACCCGCGCGCCGCCTCTATGAACGCTACGGCTTTCGCGAGGTGGGCGTGCGGCGCGGCTACTACCCGCTCTCCACGCTGCAGCGCGAGGACGCGATCGTGATGCAACTGGGACTGGACCCAGCGGAGCCGACGCCATGAACGAGACCGGCACGGCCGACGACTGGGTGCGCGAACTCGACGCCCGCCAGCGCGCGATGCTCGCGGAAATGGGCGTGAAGGTCTGGACGCCGGCCGCGGCGCGTGCGCCAGTGGCCCTGGCTGCCCCCCCCGTGGCGGCACCCACGCCGGCCCAACCGCCCGCGCGCACGTCCCCGCCGCGCGAACCGGCCGCCCTGGCGCCCGCCACAACCGCGCCCGCGCCGATCACCCCCCCTGTCACCGCGCGCGCCGACATCGCGCAACTCGACTGGCCCGCCCTGCGCGAGGCCGTCGCCGGCTGCCGCGCCTGCGGCCTGTGCGAATCGCGGCGCAACACCGTGTTCGGCGTCGGCCACACCGAGGCCGACTGGATGATCGTGGGCGAAGCCCCCGGCGAACAGGAAGACCGCCAGGGCCAGCCCTTCGTGGGCCCGGCGGGCCAGTTGCTTGACGCCATGCTGCGCGCCTGCGGGCGCGACCGCCAGGCCGAGGACGCGCGCGGCGTGTTCATCGCCAACGTGCTGAAGTGCCGCCCGCCGGCCAACCGCAACCCCGCGCCCGAGGAAGTGGTGCAGTGCGAGCCCTTCCTCTCGCGCCAGGTGGCGCTGGTCAAGCCCAGGCTCATCATCGCCATGGGCCGCTTCGCGGTGCAGTCGCTGCTCAAGACGACCGAGCCCATCGGCCGCCTGCGCGGGCGCGTGCACCGCTACGAGGGCGTGCCGGTGATCGTGACCTACCACCCCGCCTACCTGCTGCGCACACCGGTGGACAAGGCCAAGGCCTGGGCGGATCTGTGCCTGGCGATGGACCTCTATAAATAATTCTTTTTGAGTATTTGTGTTGATCAAGTGAGCAGAAACAATACCCAGGTATTCGTTTCTGCCACTCCAATCACACGGTGAGACCTTGCTCCAGCGAGGCCCGATGAGCTGACGAGCCCGGCGAAACACTCCCTCTTTGGAGTCTGCCGTGCTCTCGCTGGTGACAGCCCCGAACGAACCTCACCGCCTCGCGCCGCCTTCGCCACGCCTCGTGGCGGACAACCCGGCCCTCGCCCGGCTGGCGCATTCGTCCCGCGTCCTGCTGCTGCAAGGCCCGGTGGGGCCGTTCTTCGACCGTCTGGCCCAGTGGCTCCTGGGCCGGGGGGCACAGGTGCACCGCGTCGTCTTCCAGGCCGGCGACCGCCTGGACTGCCAGGCCCTCGAACCCCTGGTGTTTCGCGGCACGCTGGAGGATTGGCCCGGCTTCCTGGGCCGCCTGATGGCCTCCCACGGCATTGACTGTGTCGCGCTGTTCGGCCAGTCCCGTCCGCACCACGTCGCCGCCCTGGAGGCGGCGCGACGGGCCGGCGTTCCCGCCGTCGTCTTGGAAGAAGGCTACGTTCGCCCCGGCTTCGCCACCGTCGAGCTCGAGGGCGTCAACGGCCACTCCACCACGCTGGACCGCTACCGCTGGTGCAGCGGGCCCGGTGAAGACGAGCCGGTCTGGCCGAGCTCGGACGCGCCTGCTGGCCTTGCCGCCCGCATGGCCTGGCACGCGGTTCGCCACTACCTTGCGCTGGGCTTGCTGCCACCGCTCAACCCCCACTACGTCCACCACCGATCCGACCGCCTGCGCCCGCATGTGGCGCACTGGGTGCGCACGGGCTGGCGCTGGCTGCGCCACCACCGCGAAGACGCCCGCGCCGTGGCCGGCCTCGCGCGCGAGCGTTACTTCTTTTTCCCACTGCAGAACGAAGGCGACGCCCAGATCACCGCCCACAGCCCCTTCAGCACCGTGCAGCAAAGCGTGGCGAAGGTGCTCGCCTCCTTCGCCCGGCACGCCCCCGCCGACGCCCTGCTGGTCGTGCGCCAGCACCCATGGTCCCGGGGGCACCGCGAAACCGAACGCGCCGTGCTCTTGGTGGCCGAGCGCCTCGGTGTGGCTCGGCGGGTGGTGCATCTGCACGAGGGCGATACGGCGGCCCTGGTCCGGCAAGCACTCGGCGTCGTCGTGGTGAACAGCACGGTGGGGCTGATCGCCCTGCGCCAGCACCGGCCACTGATGGTGCTGGGCGATGCCGTGTACCGCCGCCCCGGCCTGTGCCACATGGACGAGCTCGACAGCTTCTGGCGCGGCGCCCGGGCGCCCGAACCCGCCCTGGTGCAGCAGTTCCTGCGGCAGTTGATCACCCTGACGCAAGTGCCGTGTGATCTCTATGCCCCCCGTCACGCGCCGCTCAATTGGGGTACGCGGCGCCAGCCTGGAGCTGTCGTCCTGTGAAGCTGCGCCCTCGCTCTCCCTGGCGGGTCACGCTCGCGGTGTGGCATGCGCTGCTGCTTCGAGAGGCGGTGGCGCGCCTGTTCGGCAAACGCGCGGCATGGCTGTGGCTGCTGGTCGAGCCCTTGGCCTACATCGCGTTCATGGCCGGCTTCTTCAGCGCCTTCCACGCCCGAGCGATCGGTGGCATGGACACCACGATTTGGCTCACCAGCGGCTTGCTCGCCTTCTTCGTGTTCCGCCGCTGCGCCATCCAGGGTGTCGCAGCCGTCAATGCGAACCAGGCGCTCTACGCCTATCGACAGGTCTTGCCCGTCGATACCGTGCTGGTGCGCTGCATATTGGAGGCCTTGCTCATGGTCGTCACGGCGGCGCTGGTCGCGATGGGTCTGGCCCTGATGGGGCGGCCCATCGGAACGGATGATGCGCTGACCTGCTTCTTGTCCGTGGCAGGCCTGTGGCTGCTGGCGCTGGGATGGGCACTCGCTGCCTCGGTCGCAGGCGAACTGGTGCCCGAATTCAGCCACGTGTTGAACGTGTTCATGGTGCCAACGGCGCTCATATCGGGTGCGTTCTTTCCGCTGTCCAGCCTCCCGCCGTCCTGGCGAAGCGCGTTCATGCTCAACCCCATCGCGCACGGCGTGGAAGGCGCACGCGCCGGTATTTCAGACTACTACCACCACGCCCCCGAGCTGAGCCTGGCCTATCTGATGGCCTGTGCGCTGGTGCTTCTCTTCTTCGGCCTCGCACTGCAGTTGCGGTTCCGCCATCGTCTGGTGACGCTGTGATCGAAATCCTCGATGTGCACAAGCGCTACCTCACCGATCATGGGCCGGGGCCCTGGGTGTTGAGGGGCGTGGACCTCACGCTGCCCATGGGCACCAACGTTGGCGTGATCGGGCGCAACGGCGCCGGCAAATCCACCCTGCTGCGCCTCATCGGCGGCATCGACCGGCCCACGCGCGGCAGCGTGCGTCGCCACTCGCGCGTGTCTTGGCCCATGGGCTTCGGCGGCGGCTTGCAAGGCTCGCTGACCGGCCGGCAGAACGCCCGCTTCCTCTGCCGGCTGTATGGGCAAGGGCATGACATGTCCGAGCGCATGGAACGCATCCAGTCCTTCGCCGACATAGGCGTGCATTTCGACGCGCCCGTGAAGACGTATTCCAGTGGCATGCGATCGCGCCTGCTGTTCGCGCTGTCGCTGGCCTTCGATTTCGACGTCTACATCTCCGACGAAGTCACCAGCACCGGCGACGCGGCCTTTCAGGCCAAGACCCGCCGCGCCTTCGCCGACCTGGCCGGAAGGGCCGCACTGATCATGACTTCACACAGCGCCGCCACCCTGAGGGAGTTCTGCACCGCGGGCATCTGGCTGCACGAAGGCCAGGCGCACTGGTTCGACCGCATCGACGACGCCCTCGCGGCGTATCAGGAAAGCCTGTCGGCATGAAAACATTTTCCTTTCCACGCTCTTGGCGTCATCACGGCCTGTGGTGGATGGCTGCGCTGTCCATCGCATTCAGCACGGCGTACTGGGCGCTGCTCGCGGCCGATCGCTATGAATCCGAAGCCCGCGTGGTACTCGCCCGGTCCGACCTGTCGGGTGGGCAAGCCATGGACTTCGCCACGCTCTTCGGTGGCAGCGCCAACAACCGCACCGATCAGTTGCTGCTGCGTGACCACCTGCGCTCCCTCGACATGCTGCGCCAGCTGAACGGCGCGCTCGGGCTGCGTGCCCACTACAGCGGCAACGGCGACCTCCTGTCTCGCCTGTGGGACGCTCAAGCGCCCATTGAACGCCTGCACCGCCACTTCCTGCGCCGTGTGAGCGTGGAGATGGACGAGTTCGCGGGTGTCCTGGTCATCCGCGCACAGGCTTACACGCCGCAGATGGCCCAGGCCATCACGGCAGCGCTGCTGGCTGAGGGAGAACGCCATATGAACGCCCTGGGGCACCAGCTCGCGCAGGACCAGGTGCGGTTTCTTGAACGGCAGGTGCACGAACTCGGCGAGCGCGCGGCCGCCACCCGGGCCACGCTGCTGGCTTTCCAGAACCGCGAGGGCATGGCCTCGCCCCAGGCCGCGGCCGACAGCATCGCAGCCATCGTGGCCCGCCTCGAAACGCAACTGGCCGAGCTGCAGACCCGGCGTGGCGGCATGGCCACCTTCCTGCAGCCCGGCGCCAGCCAGCTCGTCGAGGTAAACGCACAGATCGCTGCCGTGGAGCAGCAAATTCGACGCGAGCGCGAGCGACTCACCTCGCCGCAGGGCGGCACGCTCAATGCCGCCTTATCCGAGTACCAGCGCCTGCAGGCCGACGCCGAATTCGCCAACCAGGTACTCAACACCGCGCTGGTCTCGCTGGAGCGTGGCCGGGTCGACGCCACACGCACGCTCAAGCAAGTGCAGGTGCTGCAGTCGGCCGGTCTACCCGAATACCCCGATCGGCCACACCGGCTGTTCAACGCCATTGCGTACGCGCTGGGCACGCTGCTGGTCGCGGGCGTGCTGCAACTCCTGCTCACCATCGTGCGCGACCACCAGGACTGAGACCGTTCCCATGCGTCCCTCACGCCCCCCGCTTTCCTTCTCCGCCCTGTGGCTGACCGGCGCGTTGTGCTGCGCGCCACTGGCGGACGCGGCCACCCCAAGCGCATTCGAACCCGTGTTGGGCGACGCGGCCACCGCACGCGCGGCGCCGCTGCCCGCCGTGCCTCGCGTGAAGCCTTCGCCCGCTGCCTCAGCCCCCCGCGACAGCGAGGTCTTCGGCGCCGAACTCTTCACCGGCGCCTTTGCGCGCGAGGGCGCCGCGCTGTTCAACCCCGACTACGTGATTGCCACCGGTGACACGCTGCAACTGCGGCTGTGGGGCGCCTTCAGTTTCGATGCGCCGCTGGTGGTCGACCCCCAGGGCAACGTTTTCCTGCCCAACGTGGGCCCCGTGCCGGTGCGCGGCGTGCGCAACGCCGACCTGCAACAGACCGTCGAGGCTGCAGTGCGCCGCGTCTACCGCACCAATGTGTCCAGCTACGCCAGCCTGGCCGACGCGCAGCCGGTGCGCGTGTTCGTGAGCGGCTTCGTGTCGCGCCCCGGGCAGTACAGCGGCACCAGCATGGACAGCCTGCTGCACTATCTCGACCAGGCGGGCGGCATCGACCCCGAGCGCGGCAGCTTCCTCGACGTGCAGGTGCGCCGCGGCAGCGCGCTGCGCGGTCGGGTCGACCTCTACGACTTCCTGCTCGACGGCCGGCTGCCCGCGCTGCAGCTCGCCAGCGGCGACGTCATCTTCGTGCCGCCGCGCCAGAACACCGTGCGCGTGGGCGGGCTCGCGGCCAACCCGAAACGCTTCGAGTTCAGTGGCACCGAGCGCACCGTGGCCGACTTCGTCGCCCTGGCCCGCCCGCAGGCCGCCGCTACCCACGTGCGCATCACGCGCAACACCGGCACCGTGCGCCACACCGACTACCACCCCCTCAGCGAAGCGGGCAGCGTGTCGGTGGCCAATGGCGACGAACTGGAATTCACGGCCGACAAGAAGCCCGGCACCATCACCGTGCGGGTCGAAGGCGAACACGACAGCGCCCAGGAATATGTGCTGCCGTACGGCAGCCGGCTCGGCGACGTGTTCTCGCGCATCCGCCTCAACGAGCGGTCACAGCCGCAGAACCTGCAGCTCTTTCGCCAGAGCGTAAAGCTGCGCCAGAAGGAGCTGCTGTCCACCAGCCTGCGCAGTCTCGAAGCCTCGCTGCTGACCGCGCGCAGCGGCAGCGGCGAAGAAGCCAAGCTGCGCGAGCAGGAAGCCAAGCTGATGCTGCAGTGGGTGGAACGCGCGCGCCTGGTCGAGCCGCTCGGACAGGTGCTCGTCGCCCGCGACCCCAAGCGCGATGACCTGTTGCTTGAGAACGGCGACGTGCTGCGCGTTCCCACACGTGACGGCCTGGTGCTGGTCAACGGCGAGGTGCTGTTCCCCAACGCCGTGGTGCACCAGAGCGGCCTCTCCCTGGGCGACTACATCCAGCGCGCCGGCGGCTTCACGCAGAACGCCGATCACTCCCGCGTGGTGCTGGCCCGCGTGGACGGCAGCTACGAACAGAGTGAGGCGCGCCACCTTAGCGAGGCCACGCCCGTGAACCCCGGCGACCAGGTCCTCGTGCTGCCCAAGGTGGACCAGAAGAACCGCCAGTTCGCCCTGGACCTCACCCGGATCCTTTCGCAAATCGCCATCACCGCCGGGGTCGTCCTGGGAATCAAATGATGTATCTGCACAAAGATGAAGGCGCTCTCGCGCCCCGCAACCACCCCCTCCGGGTCCTGAGCGTTTTCGGCACCCGCCCTGAAGCCATCAAGATGGCGCCGGTGGTGTTGGCGCTGCAGCGCGTGCCGGGCATCCAGTCACACGTCTGCGTGACGGGCCAGCACCGCCAGATGCTGGATCAGGTGCTCAAGCTCTTCGACATCCAGCCCGATCACGACCTCAACATCATGCGACCCGGCCAGGACCTGACCGACGTCACCAGCAACATCTTGCTGGGCCTGCGCGAGGTGCTCCGCCAAGGCCGCTACGACCTGGTGCTGGTGCATGGCGACACCACGACGACCATGGCCGCCGCCATGGCGGCCTTCTACGAAAAGGTCGACGTGGGCCACGTGGAAGCCGGCCTGCGCACCGGCAACCCCCTGTCCCCCTGGCCAGAGGAAATGAATCGCGGCGTCGTCGGCCGGCTGGCTCGCCTGCATTTCGCGCCAACGGCCCGCGCTCGAGAAGCGCTGCTGACCGAGAACGTGGTAGCGGACGACATCTGGGTCACCGGCAACACCGTGATCGACGCGCTCCAGCACGTGGCCGATACGCTGCGGCGCACGCCGGCTTTGCGCGAGCAAATGGCCGCGCGATTCCCCTTCCTGGACGGCGCACGCCGCCTCGTCACCGTCACCGGCCATCGCCGCGAGAACTTCGGCGACGGCTTCGAGCGCATCTGCCAGGCACTCAAGCGCCTGAGCCAGCGCCCCGATATCCAGATCGTGTACCCGGTGCACCTCAACCCGTCCGTTCAGGAACCGGTGCGGCGCATCCTGGGCGACGCGTCAAACGTGCACCTCATCGAGCCGCTCGACTACCTGCCTTTCGTGCACCTGATGAACCGCTCGCATCTGATCATCACCGACTCGGGCGGTGTGCAAGAAGAGGCGCCCTCGCTCGGCAAGCCCGTGCTGGTGATGCGCGACACCACCGAGCGGCCGGAGGCCGTCGAGGCGGGCACCGTGCGCCTCGTGGGCACGGACATCGAGCGCATCGGCGCGGAAGCGAATCGGCTGCTTGACGACGAACTCGCCTACCAGCGCATGGCCAGGGCCATGAACCCCTATGGCGACGGCAAGGCCGCCGAACGCATCGTGCAGGCCGTCGCCCTTCGGTACGGACTGGTCAACGCCGCCCACGCCCCTCGCTTCGACGAGCCCTCTTCCATTCCCACCAGCCGAGAGGCCGCCCTTGTTTGACCACATCTGCATGATCGGCCTGGGCTACATCGGCCTGCCCACGGCCACACTATTCGCCTCGCGCCGCGTGTGCGTCACCGGTGTCGACGTCGTCCCCCACGTGGTCGAGACCATCAACAGCGGGCGCATCCACATCGTCGAACCCGAACTCGATGAACTGGTGCACGCGGCGGTGAACAGCGGCCACCTCAGGGCCTCGCTCACGCCCGAACCCGCGCAGGCCTTCCTGATCGCGGTGCCCACGCCGTTCAAGGACGGCCACCGGCCCGACCTGTCCTACATCGAGGCGGCGGCCCAGGCCATCGCACCGGTGCTCGCCAAGGGCAATCTGGTGGTGCTGGAATCCACCTCTCCCGTCGGCGCAACGGAGCAGTTGGCCCATTGGCTGGCCGCCGCGCGACCCGACCTCAGCTTTCCCGCGGCGGCCGGAGAACAGGCCGACGTGCAGGTCGCGTACTGCCCCGAGCGCGTGCTGCCCGGCCAGGTGGTGCGCGAACTCGTGAGCAACGACCGCGTGATCGGTGGCCTGACGAAACGCGCGAGCGACATGGCGGTGGCCCTGTACCAGGTTTTCGTGAAAGGCCAGTGCATCGTGACCAACGCCCGCACGGCCGAAATGTGCAAGCTCACCGAGAACAGCTTCCGCGACGTGAACATCGCCTTCGCGAATGAGCTCTCGCTCATCTGCGACCGGTTGCGCATCGATGTGTGGGAACTGATCCCGCTGGCCAACCGGCACCCGCGCGTGAACATCCTGACCCCCGGTCCCGGCGTGGGTGGGCATTGCATTGCCGTCGACCCCTGGTTCATCGTGGACAGCGCGCCCGAACAGGCCCGCCTCATCCACACGGCCCGGCTGGTCAACGACCACAAGCCCGAATGGGTGCTGGAACAGGTGGCGCGGGCCGTCCACGCCACGGGCAAACGCGAGTCCGCCAGCGTGGCGGTGCTGGGCCTGGCCTTCAAGCCCAACATCGACGACCTTCGCGAGAGTCCCGCCATGCAGATTGCGCGGGCGCTGAGCCAGCAAGGGCGCACGCTGTGGATCGCCGAACCCCACATCGCCGACGTACCGCCATCGCTTGCCCACCAGGCCCTCGTGTCACCCGCTGAGGCGATCGAGCGCGCCGACGTGGTGGTGGTTCTCGTCGCCCACCAGGCATTCGAGGCGCTGCGGGAGCGCCTGCGGCGGCACGACGCCGTGGTGGACACGGTCGGTCTGCTGCGCACCAACTGAGTGCCGTGGATCGACCGATCGACGCCCTCACCCGCGAATCCGGCATGGCGCCGGATCGGGGTCAAACCTTGCGGGCGCTGAAGGCCGACCTGGAGCGCCTGCAGGAACGGCATCGGGCCGAGCTTGACGAACTCCATCGCCTGCTGGCCGCGGAACGCACCGCGGGTCAGCGCCAACGTCAGCACATCGACAGGCTCACCGAGCAGGTGCTGCGCGAGCGCCAATCTCTCGCGGCCTTGCGTCGGCAGTTGGAGCGCAACGACCAGGAGGTGCTCGGTGCGCGGAACCAGGTGGCCCGCACAAGGGCCATGATGTCCTTTCGCCTGGGGTACGCCCTGTTGCACGGTTTCGGTTCCCTGCGCGCCGTCCTGGGCCTGCCCGTCCAACTCTGGGCGCTGTACCGCGAGGGGCGGCAGCGGCGGGCCGCCCAGGCGCACAACGAGCGTCGCCTGTCGGCGTACCCGCCCCGCCCCGCGGCACGCGCGCCTGTCCATTCCGCTGCCCGAAGGAGCGATCAACCGCTGCCGGCCACCTTGTCGGCACCCCGCCATGGGCTGGGACGCGACCTGAAAGCACTCAAGGTCGCGTGCATCATGGACGAGTTCACTTTCAGCTCGTATGCGCCCGAGTGCCAATTGCTCTCGCTGTCGGTGGGCGAATGGCAACAGGAGCTGGACGGTTTCCAGCCCGAGTTGCTGTTCATCGAATCGGCCTGGCGCGGCAAGGACGACCGGTGGGGCAGCAAGGTCGCCCACCTGGGCGACGAGGTCACGGCCATTCTGCAGTGGTGCCGTTCACGGCAGATTCCCACGGTGTTCTGGAACAAGGAAGACCCCATCCATTTCGAGACCTTCCTGAACACGGCCCGCCTGTTCGACCACATCTTCACGACCGACATCGACTGCATCCCGCGCTACAAGGCCGCGTTGGGGCACGAGCGCGTGTACCTGCTGCCCTTCGCCTGCCAACCCCAGGCCTCGAACCCGATCGAGAAGTACGCGCGCAAGGACGCCTTCTGCTTTGCCGGCGCCTACTACGTGCGCTACCCGGACCGCACGCGCGACCTGGGCAACTTCATGGCCGACCTACCCGCTTACCGAGCGGTGGAAATCTACGACCGCAACTTCGGCAAAAACGATCCGAACTACCAGTTCCCGCCGGATTACCAGCCCTTCATCGTCGGCACCCTGCCCTTCGATCAGATCGATCGCGCCTACAAGGGCTACCGCTATGCGATCAACCTGAACTCCATCAAGCAGTCGCAGAGCATGTTTGCGCGGCGCGTGTTCGAACTGCTGGCCTCCAACACCGTCACCATCAGCAACTACTCGCGCGGCATCCGCCTGCTCTTCGGCGATCTCGTGGTGACCACCGACAGCGGCCCCGAGATCGTGCGCCGGCTGCGCAGCCTGTGCGGCGATCCGGCGAGCGAACGCAAGTTCCGCCTGGCCGGCCTGCGCAAGGTGATGCGCGACCACACCTACGAGGACCGCCTGGCCTACGTGGTGGGCAAGGCGCGCGGCGGTCAGGGCGACGAACCGGCCAGCCTGTTGCCCAGCGTGACACTGACCGGCCATGCCAGGACCCCGGTGCAACTCGCCTCGCTGCTGGCCAGCTTCGAACGCCAGCGCGGCATCGAATGCCAGTTGCTGCTGGCGGTGCCCGACGACTTCCCGGCCGAACACCTCCCGCCCCCTCACCCGCGCGTACGCGCCTTGCGCATGCGCGAGTTGGAGGAACTCACGATGGGCGATCTCGCCACCGCATCGCCCTGGGTGGCGGGCATCGTGCCCGACGACTACCACGGCCCTCACTACGCGCTGGACTTGGCACTGGCCACCCGATACAGCCAGGCGCGCGCCATCGGCAAGCAGACGCACCACGTGTGGTCCCCCGGTCGCGGGCTGATCCTGGTCAACGAGGGCGCGCAGTACCGCCCCGCCACGAAGCTGCCGGCGCGTTGCGCCCTGGTGAACGTGACCGACATGGCTGACCTCGCCCTGTACGACTGGCTCACCTCGATGCACACACGCGTGCTGGTCAAGGCGGAGATGCTCGCGGTCGACGAGTTCAACTACTGCATGAACGGTGCGTCTGCGCCGCAAGTACCAGCCGCCGTGAACGATCTGCGGGACCTGCACGAGGGTCTGGACTGGCCGGCACTGCTGGCGCACGCCGAGGCCCTGCCCCCCGAGCCTGCGGCCGTGGACAGCGCGCCCCGGCTCCGCGGCGCCGAGCTGGCGGCGCACTTCAAGCCCCCCGGCGGCAAGGCCTACCAGTTGCGGGTGGCAGGCCATGTTTGGGAAGTGGCGTCCCGACTGGGCGACGGCAAGCACGACTACCTGTACTCCGCGTCCGACTTCAGGCCCGACTTCTTCGGGCCGCAGCGGCCATTGAAGTTCCACCTGGACGTCACGCCCGGCCTCAACCTGCAGTTCGTCATCCTCTTCCTGGACGCGCAGAAGCAGCGCATCAGCAGCGCGGTGAAAGCCGCCAACCGCAACCAGGAGGTCGCCGTGCCGGCCGGCACCGAGTGGATACGCCTGGGCCTGCGTGTCTATGGCAGCGGCGAGGCCTGCGTCAACGCCCTGGTGCTGGGGCATCGCACGCTGCGTCCCGCCACCGTGCTGGGGCGCGCCGAATACCTCCTGGTGACCAACCACTACGCCTCTTACGACGACCTGTACCGCAACGGCTTCGTGCACAGCCGCGTCATGGCGTACCGCGAACGTGGGCTGCCGGTGGACGTGTTCCGGCTGCGTCCCGACCAGGCCTTGTCGTACCACGAGTACCAGGACGTGGACGTGATCACCGGCTCGCAGGAGGCTCTGCACAAGCTGCTGGAATCGGGTCGCTACAAGGGTGTTCTGGTGCATTTCCTGGAGCCGGCCATGTGGGAGGTGCTCAAGCACCACGTGGACCGAATGCCCACCACCGTCTGGGTGCACGGGTCCGAGATCCAGCCCTGGCACCGGCGCAGTTTCAACTACGACACCGACGCCGAGCGCCATGCCGCCCAGGCCCAGAGCGAGGTGCGCACGGCGTTCTGGCGCGGCTTGCTGAACCCGCCGCCGGCCCGGTTGAAACTGGTCTTCGTGTCGCGCCACTTCGCCGACGAAGTCATGCAGGACCTGGGCTTTCGCCTGCCGCCTGAAGCCCACCACGTCATTCACAACCCGGTCGACACCGAGCTCTTCAGCTACCAGCCCAAACCAGCCGCGCAGCGCAAGAAGATCCTCTCGATCCGGCCCTACACCTCACGCACCTACGCGAACGACCAGACGGTCGCGGCGATTCTCAAACTGTCGACCCGGCCCTTCTTCCAGGAACTGGAATTCCGGCTCATCGGCGACGGCCAGCTGTTCGAGTCGACGGTGGCGCCGCTGAGGCCATTCGGCAATGTGATCATCGAACAGCGCTTCCTGAACCACGCCGAGATCGCGGCGTTGCACAAGGAATACGGCGTCTTCCTGTGCCCCACGCGCATGGACACCCAGGGCGTCTCCCGGGACGAAGCCATGGCGTCGGGTCTGGTGGCCGTCACCAGCGCGGTGGCCGCCGTGCCGGAGTTCGTGGACAAGGACTCCGGCCTGCTGTGTCGGCCCGAATCGGCGGACGACCTGGCCAACGCAATCGAGGCCCTCGTCAAGGACGAGCGGTTGTTCGCCCGGCTTTCGTCACAGGCCCCCCTGAACGTCAGGCGCTCGCGCAGCAAGTCGCAAATCATCGAGGCCGAAATGCGCGTGCTGGCCCCGCAGCCTTCCCATGCTTAAACACCTCATCTTCACCAATTTCGGCGTCGGTATCACCGACGAGCTGTGGCTGACCTACCGCCTGGAGATTCTGCAGCACACGGTCGCGGTGTCGCTCGCGGCGCAGACCAACCCCAACTTCGAATGGCACGTCTTCATCGACCAGCGCCTGCCCAATCTGCATCGCATGCGCCTGGAGGGCCTGAAGGACCTTGTGCGCGGTCTTGTCCTGCATGAGGTCGACGACTACGCCAGGATCATCATCACCGCCCACCGGATCGCCCGATCGACGCCGTGTGAGGTACTGGTCACCAGCAGGATCGACGACGACGATTGCCTGCACGTCAGTGCGGTCCATCGCATCCAGCAAGCGGCATTGGCCGATGTCGGTAGCGACCGAGCCTGCGTCATCGCGCTGCAAAACGGCCTCGAGTACCTGCCCACCGACGGCGTGGTGCGACCGGTACAACACGAACTCCTCGCGTTGGGCCTGTCGCTGGTCGACCGATGTCCCGGCGACGCGCCTCTCGTGGTCTCCAGCTACGCGTGCCAAACGATCTGCGAAACCTTGAGCGATCAGAACATCTCGGCCAACTACATCGGCGTCACGGACAGTGAACCCTTGTACCTCTACACCAGGCACCAGCTGAGCGATTCCAACTACTTCGGTGCCCGCGCGAGAATCCTGAAGGACACGGCCAGGTTCGAGATGTCCGACGACGTGTCGCGGCAGTTCGGCCTGGACCGCCGCAAGGTGGAGTCGCTCAAACGGGCAATGTTGCACGCGCCCGTCGGCATGCCATACAAGTGCCTGGAGCAACTTGCGCTGGTGCGTCAGGCATTGCGAGAAGCGACCCACGGGCTGCGGCATGAACAGGGGCCCGCCAGCGCAGGTGAAACGGACATCGACATGCTGCGGGCCAGGCAGCGGCGACTCGAGCGCCAGGCCACCCGCCGCAATCCGGCCGCGCGGGGCAAGGCCAAGGTCCGGGTGGCGATTCTCGGCTCCTGCGTGACCAGAGATCTGTTCGAACGGCAGAAGACCCATCTCGGTTCGTTCGAAGTGTGCTTCTACTCGGCGCGAAGCTCCTTGGCGTCGGCTCAGTCGTTGCCCAACACGGATTCACGCTTGAGCATTCCTCAGGACAGCTTTGAAAACAAGCGTGCGCGCTACGACTTGGACAAGTCCCTGTGGGATCGCCTTGAGGCTTCGCGACCCGACATTGTCATCGCCGACCTGATCGACGAGCGCCTGGGCCTGATACTGCATCAAGGCTCGGTGTTCTCCGCCAGCGGCCCCATGATCAAAGCTTTCGAACGGGCCGGCGTCGAACACGCCGTGGTTCGCCCGTGGAACGAGACGGCCGTGGCCCTTCGGCGATGGGCCGCCAAGCCGTTCCTCGAACGTATTCACGGCATCTGCTCCTCGGTGTTCCTGCATCGCGCTCAATGGGCGGATGGCTACCTGGACAAGGATCAGAACATCCAGAGCTTCTCCGATTCGCCATTCGCGAAACTCATTGAACTGAACAACCAGATCATGCGTGCGGCGTTCTCGGCATTGGAAAGTGCCTGCGTCCCGTTCGAGTCCATCGGCGGCCCGGAACCCGGGCACATGCTGGCGGGTGGCCAGCACCTGTGGGACTTTACGCCGTACCACTACGACGAGCGCTACTACCGGGCCCTGGCTCGGCAGTTGGTGGCGCACATCACCTGAGCACGACGACGAGATGGACTTCGCCCAAGCCTTGCCCGCGATGGCGCAGCGCTGGCTCGGCGGCCTGACCAGACCGGTCGCCCCTGCGCCCGCGCGCGCGCCCGGCATCCACATCGCGCTCGTGGCGGACGACCTCACCCACGCCTCGCTTCGTCGGGCCTTCCCGGTGCGCTACATCCATGCGCCCCGCGTGTGGCGCGCTACCCGTTTGTGCGACGCGAACCTCCTGCTGGTGGAGTCCGCCTGGCGCGGCGTCTACGACGACTGGCGCTACCGGATCGCCGCGTACCCGCAGGCCCCGCACCGCAATAACCAAGCCCTGCAAAGGCTCGTGTCGCAGGCCCGATCGGCGGGCATCACGACCGTCTTCTGGAACAAGGAAGACGGGGCGCATTTCGATCGGTTCATCGACAGCGCGTCGCTGTTCGACGTCGTGCTGACCGTGGACGAGAACTGCCTTCCCCGCTACCGCGAGCGCCTGGGCCCGCAGGTCAGGCTGGGGGTGATGCCCTTCGCCATCGAGCCCAGCCTGCACCGCCCCGACCCGCAGGGCCCGACGCAGCGACGCGCCTGCTTCGCCGGCAGCTACAGCCACCACGTGCACGCCCGTCGCCGCGAGTGGCAAAACCGGATGTTCCGGGCGGCCGAGCCCTTGGGCCTCACGGTGTTCGACCGCAACTCGAACCGCCGCAACCCCGACTACCGCTTCCCCGCCCTGCCCTGGCTCGATGTGCGCCCCAAAGTGCCGCACGAGGCCACCGCGGACATCTACCGCCGGCACCTGGTGTCGCTGAACGTCAACACGGTGGACGACTCGCCCACCATGTTTTCGCGCCGGCTGCTCGAGATCATTGCCTGCGGCAGCCTGGCGGTGACCAACCCCTCGCCATCGGTGGACCGCCATTTCCGCGACTTCTGCGAGGTGGTGCACGACGAGGAGCAATGCCGCGCAGTGTTCGAACGCCTGCACCGGGACGGCCTGTCCCGGCGCGACCGCGACCGCGCCCTCGCTGGCGCGGAATACATCCGCCACAACCACACCTGGGCGCACCGCATCGAGCTGATCCAGCGGCTGATCACATGAAGCGGGTGGGCGTGTTCAACCGGGGGCTGAGGCGCATGCCCATGCTGGACGCCTTTCTGCAAGCCGAGGTGGTGCCTTGCTGGTGGCGGCCCCGCGGCGCGCTGGACGCCACGGTGGGCTGGGGCCGCAGCCGGCATGCCCTGCGCGCCCGCCAGGTGGCGGCCGCCCGCGCTTGCCCCTTCCTGGCGCTGGAAGACGGCTTTCTGCGCTCGTTCCAACCCGGGCGGCAGCACCCGCCTGTGTCCCTGGTGTTGGACGACATCGGCATCCACTACGACAGCACCTGCCCCAGCGCGCTCGAGCGGCTGCTGGCCAGCGAGGAGGATCTGCTCGGTGGGGGTGCCGCCCGGGACGCCGCGCGGGCCCGCGCGCTGATCCTCGAACACGGCCTGAGCAAGTACAACCACGCCCCGCCGATGGCGCAGGTGCAGGCCGTGCTGGGTCGCCCGCTCTTGCGCCCCGACGACGTGCAGCGCGTGCTGGTGGTGGACCAGACCCGAGGCGATCTGAGCATCGCATTGGGCGGCGCCAGCGAGCACACCTTCACCGATCTGCTGGCGGCGGCCCTGGCCAACAACCCCCGCGCCACGGTCTACGTCAAAACGCACCCGCAGGCGCTGACCGGTCGCCGCCAGGGCCACTACACACGGCTGCACGATGGCGAGCGCCTGGTGGTGCTGCGCCAGGCCATCGAACCCTTGAGCCTGCTGCGACACATGGACGCGGTGTATGTGGTCAGTTCCACCCTGGGCTTCGAAGCCTTGCTGGCCGGCCGGCCGGTGTTTTGCTTCGGCATGCCCTGGTACGCCGGCTGGGGCGCCACGCGGGACCGGCAGCGCTGCGAGCGCCGCACGCGTGCGCGCAGCGTGGATGAACTGTTCGTCGCGGCCTATCTGCGGTATGCGCGCTACCTCAACCCTGAGACGCACGCTCCCGGCACGGTCTTCGATGCGATCGACTGGCTGGCGCGCCAACGCCGCCTGGCCGGATTCCTGCCGGAGCGCCACCGTGGATGACGCCCTCCCCTGGCGCGGCGAGCGCCTCATCGCTGTGGGCTTTCGGCGCTGGAAGCAGGCGCACCTGCGCCCCGTGCTGGCGCCCTGCGTGGGCGAACTGCGCTTCGTGCCGGACGCGGCCGCCGCCACCGCCCTCGGCCCCACGCCCGCCGACCGCCTGCTCGCCTGGGGCGCCACGCCCCCGCCCGGCCTGACCGATCTGGCGCGGCGCAGCGGCGCCGGGCTGGTGCGCATCGAGGACGGCTTCCTGCGTTCGGTCGGCCTGGGCTCCGACCTGATCCGCCCACGCTCCCTGGTGCTGGACGCTCAGGGTCTGCATATCGACCCCTCAACGCCCAGCGCGCTGGAGACCCTGCTGCAGACCACCCGTTTCGACCGGGAAGAATTGGCCGAGGCCGCGCGCGTGCGCGCCTTCATCGTCGAGCACGGCCTCAGCAAGTACAACCACGAGCCGCGCACCCGCGCCGACTGGTCCGCCGGGCGCCGGCGCGTGGTGCTGGTGCCGGGCCAGGTCGAGGACGACGCGTCCGTGCGCCTGGGCTGCACCCGGGTGCGAAGCAACGCCGCGCTGCTGGCCGCCGCGCGCGCGGCCTGCCCCGAGGCCTGGATCGTCTACAAACCGCACCCCGACGTCGCGAGCGGCAACCGCCCGGGCCGTTTGCCCCCGGCCGAGGCCCGGCGCTGGGCCGACCACGTGGAAACCGGCTTGGGCGTGGTGAGTTGCATCGAGGCCTGCGATGAGCTGCACACCATGACCTCGCTCACCGGCTTCGACGCCCTGTTGCGCGGCAAGCGCGTGGTCACCCATGGCCTGCCCTTCTATGCCGGCTGGGGCCTGACCACCGACACCGAGCAGGACGCGCCGGCGCTGCGACGACGCCAGCGCGTCCTCAGTCTGGACGAACTGGTCGCCGGCGCCCTGCTGCGCCACCCCATCTACTGGGACTGGACGCTGCGGGGTTACACCACGTGCATGGCCGTGCTGCACCAGTTGCGGGCAGAGCGCGACGCGTTGCAGGCCAGCGGCCGTCTGGCGCGGCTGCGCAGCGGGTGGTGGCCCCGGCAATGGCGCAAGGGTCGAGCACTGTGGGAAGGCTGGACGGGTGGCTGAGGGCTCGCCGCGCTACGTCCCTGGCTGGTTTGACGCCCCCGCGGGCTGCCCGGTGGCAGCGGCCTTGCCCGGCCACAGCACCGCCGCGATCGCCAGCATGATCAGCGCCACCGCCGCCCAATCCTGCCAGTGCAGTACCTCGTCCAGCATCCAGGCGCCGCTGAACACACCCAGCACCGGAATCATCATCACGCTCAGCGTGGAGGCAATCGGCGGCAGGCCGCGCGCCAGCACCAGCCAGGCCACCTGTGCGAAGGCGAACACCCCCAGCGCGTTGTAGGCGATGGCCGCCCACACCACCGGGCCCGGCGTCACGCCCCAGGCCTCGCGCTCGAACAGCCAGGCCAGCACACTCATCCACAGCGTGGCCAGCACGGTCATCCAGAAGGCCATGGTGAGCGTGTTGTAGGGCAGCGTGGTGCGGCGCATCTGCTGCGTGCCCAGGGCCCACACGGCCGCGGCCACCAGCATCATCAACACCCCCATCGGTGCGCCCGACAGGCGAACGAATTCGTGCCACAACAGCAGCAGCACGCCCAGCGCGGCCGCCGCCACGCCGCCCCAGGCACGCAGTGGCAGCCGCTGGCCGAACCACACCGCGCCCACGATCGCCGAGAACACCGGCATGGTGTAGCCCAGGATGGCCGCGCGCCCGCTGGACAGCGACTGGATCGCCAGCACCGCCAGCGTGTGCCAGAACAGCATGTTCGTCACCGTGAGCCCGGCCAGTTCGCCCCAGTGCTCCCGCGCGACGCGGAACGGAGCCTTGCGCCACCACAGCACCCCGGCCAGCACCGGCAGGCCGATCCACATGCTCAGCACGCGAAAGCTGAGCGGTTCGTAGGCGGTGATGCCGATCTTCATGATCGGCCAGTTGATGCCCCACACCAGGGTGAGCAGGACGAGCAGGGTCAGGTGCTGGCGGGAGATCGAATGCATGCCAGCGATCGTACGATTGTTCAAACCACCGCCTGGGCGGAGGTGCCCGATGCCCCCAACCTAAAATCCCGGCCCATGACCTTCATCGACCAGTTGCAGGCCGCCACCCGCGACAACGCCAGCCTGCTGTGCGTGGGCCTGGACCCGGACCCCGCCAAATTCCCCGCGCACCTGAAGAACGACGCTGCGCGCATCTACGACTTCTGCGCCGCCATCGTCGACGCCACGGCCGACCTGGCCTGCGCCTTCAAGCCGCAGATCGCCTACTTCGCGGCGCACCGCGCCGAGGAACAGCTGGAAAAGCTCGTCGCCCACATGCGCCGCGCCGCGCCCGGCGTGCCGGTGATCCTGGACGCCAAACGCGGCGACATCGGCGCCACCGCCGAGCAGTACGCCATCGAGGCCTTCGAACGCTACGGCGCCGACGCGGTCACGCTCTCGCCCTTCATGGGCTTCGACTCGGTCGAGCCCTACCTGCGCCACCACGGCAAGGGCGCCTTCCTGCTGTGCCGCACCTCCAACCCCGGCGGCGACGACCTGCAGGCGCAGCGCCTGTCCACCGTCGACGGCGACCCGCTGCTGTACGAGCACGTTGCGCGCCTCGCGCAGGGACCGTGGAACCTCAATGGCCAGTTGGGCCTGGTGGTGGGCGCCACCTACCCGGCGGAGATCGCGCGCGTGCGCGAGATCGCGCCCACGCTGCCGCTGCTCATCCCCGGCGTGGGCGCACAGGGCGGCGACGCCGCCGCCACCGTGCGCGCGGGCCTGCGCGCGCAAGGCAACACCATCACGGGCCCGATCATCGTGAACTCCTCGCGCGCCATCCTCTACGCCTCGTCTCGCGAGGACTTCGCCACGGCGGCGCGCGCCGCGGCCCTCAAAACACGTGATGAATTGCACGCGGCCCGCAGCAACTGAACGACCGGCGGCTTGACAGATACCCCCGTACGGTATTCCGTTTGGCGGATGCGGCGGCGCTACTACACCCCCCTGTAACCAAGCGAAACGCGTCATCGGCGGCGCAATCCGCCTGCCTAGACTCGCGCCCCATCCAATGGATGGAGGACGGTCATGGCGACGATCGAACACGACGATCTGCCCGGCGAAGCGGTGATCGAGCGGGAGGAAGCACCCGCGGGCCCTGACGGGCGCGCGGCCTGGGCCACGGCGGCGGCCGCGGCGGCACTGGCGGCCTGCGGTGGCGGCGGCGGGGGAGATGGCGGCGGCGGGGGCGGCGAGGCGCCATTCGTGCCCGTGGTCGACTTCCCGGTCAGCGACTACACCCACCTTGCCGCGGCCGACGACACCGAAGCGGCGCGCTTTCTTCAACAGGCGCAGTTCTCGTCCACGCCCGAAGAAATCGCCGCGGTCCGCAGCGAAGGCTACCCACTGTGGCTGGCCCGCCAATTCCAGCAGCCACGCGGCCAGAGCGGCTGGGACTGGCTGGAATCGCGCGGCTACGGCGCGGTCGACAGCAACAGCTACTTCTTCAACCACTACCCGGCCGATTTCATGCTCTGGAGCCAGTTGCTCTCGGGTGGCGAGGCCATGC
The DNA here is from genome assembly GCF_035481345.1 of Hydrogenophaga sp. Classification (GTDB taxonomy): domain Bacteria; phylum Pseudomonadota; class Gammaproteobacteria; order Burkholderiales; family Burkholderiaceae_C; genus Hydrogenophaga. The sequence continues at coordinate 35,612 of NZ_DATIGV010000018.1, forward strand.
GCAAGCGCGTGGCGCTCGCGCTGTCCGAGATCTTCGTGAGCTCGCTGGCCACCGCGGAGTTCACCTGGCGCAGCCACGCCTACGCCTCGTGGTGGGACATGCTGACGCGCAACGCCTTCGGCAACTTCCGCCAGCTGCTGGAAGACGTGACCCTGCACCCGGCCATGGGTTACTTCCTCAACACCCGGGGCAACCAGAAGGAAAACCCCAGCAGCGGACGCGTGCCCGATGAGAACTACGCGCGCGAGGTGATGCAGCTCTTCACCATCGGCCTGCTCGAACTCAACCTCGACGGCACGCCCAAGATGAGCGGCGGCCGCCCCATCGAGAGTTATGACCAGGACGACGTGACCAACCTCGCGCGCGTCTTCACCGGCTGGGACTTCGACACCTCCGACGGCGTGCGCCACACGCCGCCGGGCCAGAGCTACACCATCGAGTCCCGCGCCTTCGCGCGCAAGCCCATGAGCCTGCGCGAGAGCCGCCACTCCACACTGGAAGCGCGCTTCCTCGGCGTCACCGTGCCGGCGGGCACGCCCGGCCGCGAGGCCCTGCGCATCGCGCTGGACCGGCTGTTCAACCACGCCAACACCGGGCCCTTCTTCGCGCGCCAGATGATCCAGCGACTGGTGACGAGCAACCCCAGCCCGGCCTACGTGGCCCGGGTGGCCAGCAAGTTCAACAACAACGGCCAGGGCGTGCGCGGCGACCTGAAGACCGTGGTGGTGGCGATCCTGCTCGACCCGGAGGCGCGCGGCGGCATCTCGCTGGCGAGCAACACCCACGGCAAGCTGCGCGAGCCCATGGTCCGCTTCATCCAGTGGGCGCGCAGCTTCAACGTCACCTCCGCCGCAGGCAGCTGGAAGATCTTCGAGCTCGACAACGCCGGCACGCAGCTCGGCCAGAGCCCCTTGCGCTCACCTTCGGTCTTCAACTTCTTCCGCCCTGGCTACATCCCGCCCAACACCGCCATGGCGGCCAGCAACGCCACCGCGCCGGAATTCCAGCTCGTCAACGAAACCACCGTGGGCGGCTACCTCAACTTCATGCAAGGCGTGATCGAGCGCGGCATCAACTGCCCCAACCCGGGCGTTCCCTACGCCGCCTGGAACAACTACGCCTATGACGTGAAGGCGAACTACTCGCGCGAGCTCGCCCTGGTGACGAACGCCGCCGCGCTGGTGGACCACCTCAACCTCGTGCTCGCCGCGGGTCGCATCTCGGGCGCCACGCGGACCCTCATGGTCAACGCGCTCAACGCCACCAACGTCACCGCATCGAGCAGCGCCGACGCCAAGAACCGCCGCGTCTGGGCCGCCGTGCTCATGGTGATGGCCTGCCCCGAGTACCTGGTCCAGAAGTGAGGGACGCGCCATGAACTTCATCGATCCCGCCAAACACACCCGCCGCGCCTTCCTGCGCCGCGCCGGCCAGCTCGCCTTCACCGGCACCGCGCTGCCCACGGTGATGAACCTCGCCGCCATCGGCGAGGCCGCCGCCTTCGACGCCACCGACTACAAGGCCCTGGTCTGCGTCTTCCTCTTTGGTGGCAACGACTACGCCAACACCGTCATCAACTACGACGCCACCAGCCACGCGCAGTACGCCACCATCCGTGGTGGCATCGCGATCCCGCGCGCCGACCTGGCCGCCACGGTGCTCAACCCCACCGCGCCGCTGCCCGATGGCAAGCAGTACGCCCTGCACCCCGCCATGGGCGGCCTGGCCAACCTGTTCAACACCGGCGCCGCCGCCGTGCAGCTCAACGTGGGCCCCCTGGTGGTGCCGCTCACGCGCCAGCAATACAACAGCAACAGCGCGTCCTACCCGCGTCCACCCAAGCTGTTCTCGCACAACGACCAGCAATCCGTGTGGATGACCTCGGCCGCCGAGGGCACCACCACCGGATGGGGCGGGCACGCGGGCGACCTCGCGCGCTCGAGCAACACCAACGGCGTGCTCACCTGCGTGTCCGTGGCGGGCAACACGGTCTTCCTCTCGGGCGACCAGGCGCTGAGCTACCAGGTCAGCAGCAACGGCGCGGTGCGCATCAACTGCCTCAACGGGAACGTGTATGGCTCCGCGGCGGTGCGCTCGGCCCTGGTGGACATCGCGATGCAGAGCCGCGGTCATGCGCTGGAGAACGAATACAACCTCGTCACCGCGCGCGCCTACGGCACGGAGAGCGCCATCACCAGCGCGCTCAACGCCTTCCCGGCCACCAGCGCGCCTTTCACCAACTTCCCCGCCAACAACGGCCTGGCCAACCAGTTGCGTCTGGTCGCGCGCCTGATCGCCGCGCGCAACCAGCTCGGCAGCAAGCGGCAGGTGTTCTTCGTCTCGCTCGGCGGCTTCGACCTGCACGACAACCTGCTGGGCGGCCAGGCGACGCTGATGGAGCGCCTGAGCGGGGCGCTGACCGCCTTTCACCGGGCCACGGTGGACCTGGGCGTGGCCGACAAGGTCACCGCCTTCACGGCGTCCGACTTCGGACGCACGCTCACCTCCAACGGCGACGGCTCCGACCACGGCTGGGGCTCGCACCACTTCATGGTGGGTGGCGCCGTGCGCGGCCGGGCCTTCTACGGCAAGGCCCCCCCGGTGAGCGTGACCAACAGCAACGTCGACAGCTTCGACCAATGGCACGTGGGCCAGGGCCGCCTGCTGCCCAGCACCTCGGTCAGCCAGTACGCGGCCACGTTGGCGCAGTGGTTCGGCGTGAGCGGCGGCGAGCTGGGCCAGGTGCTGCCCTACATCGCCAACTTCAACAGCGTGGACTACCCCACCAACCTGGGCTTCATGGCCTGAGCACCAGGGGCTTCGCGCACGCGACACCCCTGGCGTGCCGGGGCGCCCTAGCATGCGCCCCATGATCGACCTCTACACCGCCGCCACGCCCAACGGTCACAAGGCCTCCATCGCGCTCGAAGAGCTCGGCCTGCCCTACGCCCTGAAGGTGCTGGACCTGACCGCCGGCGAGCAGAAGCGCCCCGACTTCCTCGCGATCAACCCCAACGGGCGAATCCCCGCCATCGTCGACCACGACGCCGATGGCTTCGCGGTGTTCGAGTCGGGCGCGGTGCTGATCTACCTGGCCGAGAAGACCGGCCGGCTCATGCCCACGGACGTGAAGGGCCGTTCGCGCGTGCTGCAGTGGCTGATGTTCCAGATGGGCGGCATCGGTCCGATGATGGGCCAGGCCAATGTGTTCTTCCGCTACTTCCCCGAGAAGATCCCGGCCGTGATCGACCGCTACCAGGGCGAGACCAAGCGCCTGTTCCGCGTGCTCGACACGCAGCTGAAGGACCACGAGTTCCTCGCGGGCGACTACTCCATCGCCGACATCGCCAACTGGGCCTGGGTGCGCACGCACCGCTGGTCCGGTGTGGACATCGACGACCTGCCGCACCTCAAGCGCTGGCGCGACGCCATCCGCGCGCGGCCCGCGGTGCAGCGCGGCATCGAGATGCCGCCGTCCAAAGTGGACCTCACCCGCGACGGCGACGAAGCGGCCCGGCGCTTCTCGGAAGACGCGCGCAAGCTGATGGAAACCGGCCAGAGCCTGAAGGGAGAGCAGCGATGAAACTCTACGTGTCCGAACGCGCACCGAACCCGCGCCGCGTGCAGATGTTCATCGCCGAGAAGGGCATGACGGGCATCGAGGAGGTGCTGGTGGACATCAACGCGCACGAGCACAAAGCCCACCCCATCCTCTCGCGCAGCCCGATGGCGCGCATTCCGGTGCTGGAGCTGGACGACGGTCGCATCCTGAGCGAATCGCGCGCGATCTGCGCCTACCTGGAGGGCCTGCAGCCCGAGCCCAACCTGATGGGCCGCGACGCCGAGGAACGCGCCTTCATCGAGATGGCCGACCGACACGTGGAGTGGTACGTGACCCTGCCGCTGGCGCAGGCCATCCGCCACCAGCACCCGGGGCTGGCGGTGCTGGAGCAGCCGCAGTTCCCGGACTTCGGCGCCTCGCAGCAGGAGAAGGCGATGGAGACCCTGCGCTGGCTCGATTCGCTGTTGCAAGGGCGGCCCTGGGTCGCGGGCGAGCGCTTCACCATCGCGGACATCACCGGGTTTTGCACCATTGAATTTGCGCGGTTGCTCAAGTTCAAGCCTGCAGAGCAGGGTTTGTCTGCGCTGCAGGACTGGCGCGACCGGGTGGCTGCGCGGTTCGCGTAGCGCTTCACTTCGCTCGCCGCACCTCGCGGTGGCTCGCGGCCACTGGGCGCCCTGCTCCGCGAATGTCCCCCGCCAAGGGCTGCGCCCTTGGCTCCTCCTTTATTTCGCTGCGCAGGGCGCCCAGCGTCCGCGAGCAACAAGCACGGTGGCGCACCAACCGACCGAGTGCCAACGAGGTCGGTGGTGATCGGGTGTCCGGCGCAGCGACATAAAGGAGGAGGAGCGGAGCGCGCCAGCGCTCCGCTCCGGGGGACAGTCGCGGAGCCGGACACCCGAGCGCCGCCGACCGGAGCAGCCGGAGAACGCCCCCCCAACCACCACCGAGACAGCCCCAAAAACAAACCCAGGAAAAACCTGGCATCAGACTTGCATCACATCTTGTATCCAAGATGGGATGTTTCAACATGGTGCAAGTCGAATCCAACACCAACGCCTGGCTCCACCGCCCCGACCGGCCGTTGCAGACCACGACAGAAGGCCCTCTTCAAGGGCTGAGGTTCGCCGTCAAGGACAACATCGACGTCCAGGCCTGGCCCACCACCGCCGCCTGCCCCGCCTTCGCCCGCACCGCCCCCGCGCACGCCACCGTGGTGCAGCGCCTGCTCGATGCTGGTGCCACCCTCGAAGGCAAAACCAACCTCGACCAGTTTGCCTGCGGCCTCAACGGCACCCGCTCCCCCTACGGCACCGTCCCCAACGCCTTCAACCCGGCCCTCGTCAGCGGCGGCTCCAGCTCCGGCTCCGCCGTCGTCGTCGCGCGCGGCGAAGTCGACTTCGCTCTCGGCACCGACACCGCCGGTTCCGGCCGCGTACCCGCCGGCCTCAACAACATCGTCGGCCTCAAGCCCTCGCGCGGCCTCATCAGCGCCCACGGCGTGCTGCCCGCCGCCCAAAGCCTTGACTGCGTGTCGATCTTCGCCCGCACCGTGGGCCTGGCCGCGCGGGTCTTCTCGCAGGCCATTGGCCACGACCCGCAAGACCCCTACTCCCGCGAACTGCCCCTGGCGACCGCGCCCTGGCCCGCCGGCTTCCGCTTCGGCGTGCCCGACGACCTCAGCGCCTGCGACGCCCCCAGCCGCGCCGCCTTCGACCAGGCCATCCAGCAACTCAAGACCCTCGGCGGCACCCCCGTCTCCTTTGACTACGGGCCCTTCGCCGAGGTCGCCGACCTGCTCTATGAAAGCGCGCTCGTGGCCGAGCGCTACGCCGCCATCCGCGGCTTCTTCGACGCCCACGAAGCCGACGTCCTCGAACCCGTGCGCAGCATCATCGGGCGCGGCCGCGACTACTCCGCCGCCGACTGGTGCGACGCCCAGGTGAGACTCCAGGCGCTGTCGCAGCGCACGCGCGCGGCCTGGAAAGGCATGGACCTGATGGTGGTGCCCACCATGCCGGTTCACGCGTCCATCGCCGACATGCAGGCCGACCCCGTGGCCCTCAACCGACGCCTGGGCGCTTACACCAACTTCGTCAATCTGCTGGACTACGCGGCACTGTCCGTGCCCACCGGCCTGCGCGCCGACGGCCTGCCCTTCGGCGTGACGCTGATCGCTGCGGCCGGCATGGACTGGCCGCTGCTCGAGCTGGGCCAGCGCCTGCACCACGCCAGCGGCCTCACCCAAGGCGCCACGGGTGAGCCGCTGCCCGCGCCCGACGCATTGCCGCTGCACGAGGAGCCGCGCGTGCGCGTGGCCGTGGTGGGCGCGCACCTGAGCGGCATGCCGCTCAACGGCCAGCTCACCGAGCGCGAAGGCCGCCTGCTGCAAACCACCACCACCAGCGCCGACTACCGCTTCTACGCCCTGCCCGGCACCACGCCGCCCAAGCCGGGCCTGCTGCGCGTCGCCCCTGGCCAGGGCGCCGCCATCGCGGTGGAGGTGTGGGACATGCCGCTGCGCCACTACGGCAGTTTCGTCGCGCTCATTCCCGCGCCGCTGGGCATCGGCAGCCTGGAGCTGGCCAGTGGCGAGCGCGTGCAGGGCTTCGTCTGCGAGCACGCCGCCACGCTCGGCGCGACCGACATCACGCACCACGGCGGCTGGCGCGCCTACCTGGCGCAGGCCAGCCGGCCGGCCACCGCGCTCAGCACCTGAACCCCGTATCCGCCTCACCCTTCCCCCATCCAACCGCAGGAGTTCTCCATGACCACCCTCCCTCGCGCCCACGCTCCCCGCCGCCGCCAACTGCTTCAGATGGGCACCGCCGCCGCCCTGCTCGGCGCGCTCGGCGCCCCGTCGGTGCGCGCGCAAAGCGGCCCGAAGATCCGCGTGGGCTACTGGCCCATCGCCGCCGGTCTGCCCTTCTATTCCGCGGTGGAGCTCGGCTACTTCAAGGAAGCCGGCCTGGACGTGGAGGCGCTCAAGTTCGCCGGCGCGCAGCAGGTGATGGAGGCCGTGCTGTCGGGTCGCGCCGACGCCACCGCCAACGGCACCGGCTCGGCCAACATCGCCATCGGCGAACTGGCACAGCCCGGTACCTTCAAGATCTTCTGCTCCAACCCGAGCAACGTGAAAAACGTGCTCGACGAGGTCATCGTGCCGGTGGCCAGCCCCGCCAAGGTGATGGCCGACCTCAAGGGCAAGCGCGTCGCCAGCGGCCCCGGCATCCAGAACGTGACGCTGGCCAAGACCGTGCTCGAGCGCGGCGGTGCCACCGGCGCCACCGTGGTGGAGCTGCCCATCGGCCAGCACGTGGCCGCCCTGGCCGCCGGTCAGGTCGACGGCGCCTACACGCTGGAGCCCACGGGCACCATCGGGCGCATGAACGGCACCACCCGCGTGCTGGAGCCGGGCGTGATCGCGAAGTACGTGCTCGGGGACCCGATGGCGCCCTGGTTCGGTGGCTCGGCCGCGCTGTCCTCGGACTTCATCAAGAAGAACCCCGAGGCGGCAAAGAAATTCGTCGCCGCGTACGGCAAAGGCGTGAACTACGTGCGCACCAAGGCGGTCGAGGCGCGCCAGTACCTCAAGGGCTACACCCCCATCGAAGGCGCGCTGACCGGCGAGGTGCCGCTGGCCGCGTACACGATGTTCAACGAGTTCACGCCCGCCGACGTGGCGCACTTCCAGAAGTTCTTCGACCTGTTCAGCGAAAAGGGCATCTTCAGCTCCCGCCTGATGGTCGACTCCATGCTCTACAAGGGCTGATGCCATGAGCGGCACACCCCCCGTGGCCGCCGAAGCGGCCACCCAACCCTGGGCCCCGCCGGCCTCGAGCGGCGCGCCCACGCCACCGAAGAAGACCGACTGGGCCAAGGCCCTGCCCGTGGTGGGCCCGGTCGTGCTCTTCATCGTCTGGGATCTCGTCGTGCGGCTGGGCTTCATCAAGCCCATCCTGCTGCCGGCGCCGCTCGACGCGCTCGGCGCGCTGATCAGCGGCCTCTTCGGGGGCCCGCTGCTGGGCGACTTCCTCATCACCGTGTGGCGCACGGTACAGGCCTTCCTCATCGCCGCCGTGGTGGGCATGCCCCTGGGCATCGTGCTCGGCAGCACCGAGAAGGCCTACCGCAGCGTGGAGTTCCTCATCGACTTCTTCCGCTCCACACCCTCGTCGGCGCTGATCCCGCTGTTCCTCATGATCTTCGGGGTGTCCGACGTGAACAAGGTCGCCATCGCGGCCTTCGGCGCGCTGCTCATCGTGGTGTTCAACAGCGCCTACGGCGTCATCAACGCACGCAAGCAGCGCGTGATGGCGGCCAAGGTGATGGGTGCCACGCGCTGGCAGGTGTTCCGCGACGTGCTGGTGTGGGAAAGCCTGCAACCCAGCTTCGTGGGCCTGCGCTCGGCGGTGTCCATGGCCCTGGTGATCGTGATCGTGGCCGAGATGTTCATCGGTGCCGACAGCGGCCTGGGCAACCGCATCATCAACTCGCAGCAGGTGATGAACGTGAAGGACATGTACGCCTCCATCCTCGCCGCGGGCGCGCTGGGCTACGCGCTCAACGTGCTCTTCCTGGTCATCGAACGCAAGATCGTTCACTGGAGCGGCCGATGAACGCCGTGATCAACGCCCCCGTCTTCGCCGACGTGCCCGTGCCCGAATTCAAGCCCGGGCCGGCCGGCACGCACATCACCATCCGCGGGCTCACCAAGTACTTCGCGGGCTGGCCGCTGTACGAGAACTTCGACCTCGACATCCCCAAGCACCAGATCGTTTCGGTGTTCGGTCCCAACGGCTGCGGCAAAAGCACGCTGATCAACATGATCGCGGGCCTGATCCCGATCGACAGCGGCGAAATCCTGTTCGACGGCAAGTCGCTCAAGGACACCAAGATCGGCTACGTCTTCCAGAACTACCGCGAAGCGATGTTCCCGTGGATGCGCACCATCGACAACATCGCCTACCCGCTCAAGCTGGAGGGCAGAAGCAAGGCCGAGGTGGACCGGCGCATGGCCGAGCTGGTGGCCTCCTTCGACGTCAAGTTCGACCTGCACCGCTACCCCTACGAACTCTCGGGCGGTCAGCAGCAGACGGCGTCCATCATGCGCGCGCTGGCACCCCGACCGGAGGTGCTGTTCCTCGACGAGCCCTTTTCCGCGCTGGACTTCGAGATGACCCTGTTCATCCGCGAGAAGCTGCAGGAGGTGTTCATGCAGACCGGCACCACCATGATGCTGGTCTCGCACGACCTGGAAGAGGCCGTGTACCTGGCCGACCAGGTGCTGCTGCTGACCAAGCGCCCCACCAAGGTGGCCGAGATCCTGCGCTACGAGGACCCGCGCCCGCGCACCACGGCCACGCTGTCCGAGCCGAGCTTCATCGCGGCCAAGAAGCGCAGCCTGGAGATCTTCCAGCGCGAGGTGCGGCGGTGAGGGGGCGGCCATGAACGAGCAGCAGACCCTGGCTTACGTGCAGGCCGCCGCCGTGGCGCTGGAGCTGCCGCTGGACGCGGCGCGCGCCGCGCGCGTGGCCACGCACCTGCAGCGCACCGCCGCCATGGCACGGCTGTTGCAAGCCTTCCCGCTGGACGACGAGGCCGAACCAGCCGAGCTCTATCGCCCCGCGCCCTTTCCACTGCCCGCGCCTTGAAGTCCCCATGCCCACCTTGAGCCACACCGCGCAGGCCATCGCCACGGGGCGCTCGAGCGCCAGCGAGGTGCTGCAGGCCTGCATCGCGCGCATCGAGGCCACGGAGCCGCGCATCAAGGCCTTCACCGGCACGCGCTTCGAGGCCGCGCGCGAAGACGCCGCCCGCATCGACGCGCAGCGCGCGCGCGGCGAGCCCCTGGGCCCGCTGGCCGGTGTGCCCTTCGCGGTGAAGAACCTGTTCGACATCGCGGGCGAGGTGACGCTGGCGGGCTCGAAGGTGAACCGATCGAACCTGCCGGCGCGCGACGACGCCGTGCTGGTGCAACGCCTGCGCGCCGCCGGCGCGGTGCTGGTGGGCTCGCTCAACATGGACGAATACGCCTACGGCTTCACCACCGAGAACAGCCACTACGGGCCCACGCACAACCCGCACCGCGCGGGGCATTCGGCGGGCGGTTCCTCGGGCGGCAGCGGCGCCGCGGTGGCCGCGGGCCAGGTGCCGCTGGCGCTGGGGTCGGACACCAACGGCTCCATCCGCGTGCCCTCGTCCTTCTGCGGCGTGTGGGGGCTCAAGCCCACCTTCGGTCGCCTGTCGCGGCGCGGCAGCTACCCCTTCGTGGCGAACATCGACCACCTGGGCCCCTTCGCCGACGACCTCGCGGGCCTGGCCCTGGCCTACGACGCCCTGCAAGGCCCCGACCCGCTGGACCCGGGCTGCTTCGCCACCGCGGTGCAGCCCACGCTGCGCGGGCTAGACCAGGGCACGCGGGAGCTGCGCATCGGCGTGCTCGGCGGCTACTTCGCCGACTTCGCGGGCGAAGACGCGCGCGAGGCCGTGGCCCAGGCGGCCACCGCGCTCGGCGCGCGCGAGACGGTGCTGTGGCCCGACGCCGCCGAGGCGCGCGCCGCCGCCTTCATCACCACGGCCAGCGAAGGCGGTGCCCTGCACCTGCAGCGCCTGCGCGAGCGCATGGACGACTTCGAGCCGCTGTCGGTGGACCGCTTCATCGCCGGGGCGCTGCAACCCGCCGCCTGGTACGTGCGCGCGCAGCGCTTCCGGCGGGTCTACCGCGACAAGGTCAACGCGCTGTTCCAGCGCTGGGACGTGCTGATCGCACCGGCCACGCCGGTGGCCGCGCCCGCGCTGGGCAGCGAGTGGATCGAGGTCAACGGCCAGCGCCTGCCCTGCCGGCCCTCGATCGGTCTGCTCACGCAGCCCATCTCCTTCGCGGGCTGCCCCGTGGTGGCCGCGCCGCTGTGGCCCTCGGGCAGCGGTGGCCTGCCCATTGGCGTGCAACTCATCGCCGCGCCCTGGCGCGAGGACCTGGCCCTGCGGGCCGGGCACGCGCTGGAACGGGCCGGTGTGGCCGCCGTGCGAACACCCCCGCCGTGACGGCACGACCCGTTCTTCCTGCCACGTTCAACCCTGTCCTTCCTCCAGGAGCGTTCCCATGAAACCGTTCTCTCCCAATCGTCGCGATTCGATCAAGACCCTGGCCGCGCTCGGCGCCGCCGGCACCGGCGTGCTCGCCAGCCCGCTCGCGCTCGCCCAGAAACCCATCACCGTGGGCGTGATCTACGTGGGCCCGCGCGACGACTACGGCTACAACCAGGCGCAGGCCGAGGCCGCGGCCCAGCTCAAGAAAATGGCCGGCGTGAAAGTGGTCGAGGAAGAGAACGTGCCCGAGACCGCCGCGGTGCAACGCAGCATGACGGGCATGATCGCGCAGGACGGCGCGAGCCTGGTCTTTCCCACCAGCTTCGGTTACTTCGATCCGCACATGCTCGCGGTGGCCGCCAAGTACCCGGACGCGCGCTTCGCCCACTGCGGCGGCATGTGGACCGAGGGCAAGCACCCGAAGAACACCGCCAGCTTCTTCGGCTACATCGACGAGTGCCAGTACCTCAACGGCGTCGTCGCCGCGCACATGAGCAAGAGCAACAAGCTCGGCTTCATCGCGGCCAAGCCCATCCCGCAGGTGCTGCGCAACATCAACGCCTTCACCATGGGCGCGCGCTCGGTCAAGCCGGGCATCACCACGCAGGTGATCTTCACGGGCGACTGGTCCATGCCGGTGAAGGAGGCCGAGGCCACCAACAGCCTGGCGGACCAGGGCGTGGACGTGTTCACCATGCACGTCGATGGCCCGAAGGTGATCGTGGAGACCGCGGCCAAGCGCGGCAAGATGGTCTGCGGCTACCACGCCAGCCAGGCCAAGCTGGCGCCCAACGCCTACCTGACCGGCGCGGAGTGGAACTGGCTCACCGCGTACACCACCTTCATCGAGGCCGCGCGCAGCGGCAAGCCGCACCCCAACTTCGTGCGCGGCGGCCTGAAGGAAGGCTTCGTGAAGACCTCCGCCTACGGCCCCATGGTCACCGACGCGGCGAAGAAGCAGGCCGACGGCATCAAGGCACAGATGGTCGCGGGCACGTTCGACGTCTTCAAGGGACCGCTCAAGGACAACAAGGGCGGCACGCCGATCGCGGCGGGCAAGGTGCTCAAGCAGACCGACCTCGAGCTGGAAAAAATGAACTACCTCGTGGACGGTGTGGTCGGCAGCGTCTGACACCGACACGGCCATGCGCAACGCCCTCGAGAGCATCGCCCTGCCCGCCGGCGCCATCGCGGCGGCGCTGGGCGTGTTCGGCGGCATCGTCGCGCTCGCGGGCGTGAACCCGGTGGAGGTGTGGGTGCTGTTGTTCAAGGGCGCCTTTGGCGACAGCTTCTCCTGGCAGAACACGCTGCAGCGCGCGGCGCCGCTGATGCTGACCGCGCTGTGCGTGGCGATCCCTGCGCGCGCGGGACTCATCGTGATCGGCGGCGAGGGCGCGCTGGTGCTGGGCGGCCTGGCCTGCGCGGCGCTGGCGCACGCGCTGCCGCTGCCGACCAACCTCATCGGCACGCTGCTGGTGTGTCTGGCCGGCGCGCTGGCCGGTGGCCTGTGGATCGCGCTGGCGGGCTGGCTGCGCCAGTACCGCGGCATCAACGAGACCATCAGCAGCCTGCTGCTGGCCTACGTGGCCATCGGGCTGTTCAAGCACCTGGTGGAGGGGCCGCTGCGCGACCCCGCGAGCCTGAACAAGCCGTCCTCGCCCGCCCTGGACGAAGGCCTGCTCATCGGCACCATCGCCGGCTCCGACGTGCACTGGGGCCTGGCGGTGGGCGTGCTGGCCTGTCTGGCGGCCGGGCTGTGGCTGCGCCTCACGCCCTCGGGGTTTTCGGTGCGCGTGGTCGGCGGCAACCCGCGCGCCGCGCAGCTCGTGGGCCTGCCGGCCACGCGGCTCATCGTGCTGGCCTGCGCGCTGGGTGGCGCGGCGGCGGGCGTGGCGGGCGCCATCGAGGTGGCGGCCGTGCACACCAGCGCCAACGCGGCCCTCATCGCGGGTTACGGCTACGCGGGCATCCTGGTGTCCTTCATCGCGCGGCACCATCCGCTGGCCATCGTGCCCGTGGCCATCCTGTTCGGCGGCTTCGGCGCGGCCGGCAGCCTGCTGCAACGCCGCCTGGGCCTGCCCGACGCCTCGGTGCTGCTGCTGCAGGGCATCGCTTTCGTGTTCATCCTGGCCAGCGAGGCGCTGCGTGAGCGCGACTGGAAGGGCTTGCTCGCGCTCTTCGGCCGCTTCGGGCCGTCCGAACCGGTGCCGCTGCCACCGCTCACCCCCCTGCCGGGCACCGGAGACAAGCCATGACGGGAGAACAGTGGCTCATCCTCTTCTCGGGCATCGTCGGCGGCGCGCTGCGCGTGGGCGTGCCCTTCCTGTTCGTGAGCCTGGGCGAGTGCCTCACCGAGAAGGGCGGTCGCATCAACCTCGGCCTCGAAGGCGTGCTGGTGCTCTCGGCCATGACGGCCTTCGGCGCCTCGTACCTCAGCGGCTCGGCCTGGGTCGGCGTGCTGGCGGCGGCGGTGGTTGGCGCGCTGCTGGCCGCGCTGCACGGCCTGTTGTGTTCGCTGCCACGCGTCAACGACATCGCCACCGGCATCGCGCTGATGCTGCTGGGCATGGGGCTGGCCTTCTACCTCGGCAAACCCTTGATCCAGCCGCAGGCGGCGCAGTTGCCCGCCATCCCGCTGGGCTTCTGGAGCGACTCGGCGGCCGTGCGATCGGCCTTGCAGATCAACCCGCTGCTGCCCGTCGGCATCGCGCTGGCGGGCTTGCTGTGGTGGGCCTTCGCCCACACGCGCGCCGGCCTGCTGGTGCGCCTGGCCGGCGACTCGGCCAACGCGGCGCGCGCCCTGGGGTATCCGGTGCAGGGCATCCGCATCGCGGCCACCGCCGTGGGCGGCTGCATCGCGGGCCTGGGGGGCGCCTCGCTCACGCTGTTCTACCCGGGCAGCTGGAACGAGGGCATCTCCAGTGGCCAGGGCCTCATCGCGGTGGCGCTGGTGATCTTCGCGCGCTGGCACCCGCTGCGCTGCGTGGGCGCCGCGCTGCTGTTCGGCGGCGCGGGCGCCATCGGGCCGGCGCTGCAATCGGTGGGCATCGGCTGGGGCTACCACCTCTTCAACACCGTGCCCTACGCACTCACGCTGCTGATCCTCGTGATCACCTGCCGGCCCGGCCAGGTGGTGCCCGGCAGTCCCACCGAACTCTCATCGAACCGCTGACATGGAACGCTTCGTCGACGCCCACCCCTACGCCTGGCCCTACAACGGCGACCTGCGGCCAGAGAACACCGCGCTCATCGTCATCGACATGCAGACCGACTTCTGCGGCGAGGGCGGCTACGTGGACAAGATGGGCTATGACATCTCGCTCACGCGCGCGCCGATCGAACCGCTGAAGCGGCTGATGGCCACGATGCGCGCGGCCGGCTACCCGGTGATGCACACGCGCGAGGGCCACCGGCCCGACCTGTCGGACCTGCCGGCGAACAAGCGCTGGCGCTCGCGCCAGATCGGCACCGACGGCATCGGCATCGGCGACGACGGGCCCTGCGGCCGCATCCTGGTGCGCGGCGAACCGGGTTGGGAGATCATTCCCGAGCTCGCGCCCCTGCCGGGCGAGGTGGTGATCGACAAGCCCGGCAAGGGCTCGTTCTGCGCGACGGACCTGGAGCTGATCCTGCGCACGCGCGGCATTCACAACCTCCTGCTCGCGGGCATCACCACCGACGTGTGCGTGCACACCACCATGCGCGAGGCCAACGACCGCGGCTTCGAATGCCTGCTGCTGTCGGACTGCACCGCCGCCACCGACCGCGGCAACCACGAGGCCGCGCTCAAGATGATCACCATGCAGGGCGGCGTGTTCGGCGCGCACGCACCCTCGCAGGCGGTTCTGGACGCAATCGCATGATCGAAGCGCCGGCCACCCCCATCGGCGCACTGCCGCGCGGCCTCGGCGCGATGTCGCTGGAGACCTACGGCCTGGGCATGCGCTTCGGCAGCTTCGACGCGCTGCGCGACGTGAACCTGAAAGTGGCGCCCGGCACGGTGCACGCCCTGCTGGGCGAGAACGGCGCGGGCAAGAGCACGCTGGTGAAGTGCGTGGCGGGCTTCCAGCGGCCCACCAGCGGCAGCGTGCTGGTGGACGGGCGCGAGCAGGCCATCGCCAGCCCGGTGGCCGCGCGCGAACTGGGCATCGGCATGGTGTACCAGCACTTCACGCTGGCGCCGGGCATGACGGTGGCCGAGAACCTGCTGCTGGCCAGCGGACGGGTGCCCGCCCGCATCGACTGGCGGCGCGAGCGCGAGCGGCTGGCCGCGTTTCTCGACACCACGCCCTTCAAGCTCGACCTGGACGCGAAGCCCCAGGCGCTGGCCGCGGGCGAGAAGCAGAAGCTCGAGCTGCTGAAGCAGCTCTTCCTCAAACCGCGCCTGCTGATCCTGGACGAACCGACCTCGGTGCTGACGCCGCAAGAGGCCGACGAGGTGCTGGGCCACGTGCGCGGCTTCGCGCTCAGCGGGCTGTGCACGGTGGTCATCATCACCCACAAGTTCCGCGAGGTGATGGCCTACGCCGACGACGTGACCGTGCTGCGGCGCGGCCAGGCGGTGCACCACGCGGCCGTGGCGCAGACCGACCCGGCGGCACTGGCGCAGGCCATGGTGGGCGGCGCCGATGCGCCTGCCGAGGCCATCGATGCCACCAACGCGCCCCCGGCGACACCGGTCGCCTCCGAGGGCGGCCTGCCCGCCTTGGAGGTGCAGGGCCTCAGTGCCATGGGCGACCGCGGCACGCTGGCCGTGCGCGAGCTGAGCCTGTCGGTGGCGGCGGGCGAGATCCTCGGCGTGGCAGGCGTGTCGGGCAATGGCCAGCGCGAGCTGGTGGAGGCCCTGGTGGGCCAGCGCCCGCGAGCCGCCGGCCGTGTGCGCGTGCAGGGTGAGGCCTACGCCGCGCGGCGTGAGGAGAACCACCGCCTGAAGGTGCGCAGCCTGCCCGAGGAGCCCTTGCGCAATGCCTGCGTGGGCGACCTGTCGGTGGCGCAGAACATGGCGCTGCGCGACTTCGACCGCCCGCCGCTGTGCGCGGGCGGCCGCCTGCGCTTCGGTGAATGGCGCCGACGCGCGCGCGAGTGGATCGCCGAGTACGGCATCAAGACCCAGGGTGAGAACGCGCCGATCCGCAGCCTGTCCGGCGGCAACGTGCAGCGCGCGGTGCTGGCGCGCGAACTGCACGGGCAGATCAGCGTGCTGATCGCCGCCAACCCGGTGTTCGGTCTGGACTTCGCGGCGGTGCGCGAGATCCACGGCCGCCTGCGCGAGCTCAGGCGCCAGGGGGGCGCCGTGCTGCTGATCAGCGAAGACCTGGACGAGTTGCTGGAACTGGCCGACCGCATCGTGGTGATGAGCGAGGGTCGCATCGCATTCGAAACAACGGCCGCGCAGGCCGATCGGCAAATGCTGGGCGCCCACATGGGCGGGGGACACGGATGAACATCGCGGCACAACCCTTCGCCTTCGACTTCGACCTCGCGCACTGCGCACTCGTGATCATCGACATGCAGCGCGACTTCATGGAGCGCGGCGGCTTCGGCGAGACGCTGGGCAACGACGTGTCACGCCTGCAGGCCATCGTGCCCGCCTGCCAGGCCGTGCTGCACGCCTGGCGCCGCGCCGGCGGCCTGGTGGTGCACACGCGCGAGGCGCACCGGCCCGACCTGTCGGATTGCCCGCCGGCCAAGCGCCTGCGCGGCAGCCCCACGCTGCGCATCGGCGACGAGGGGCCCATGGGCCGCATCCTCGTGGCCGGTGAGCCGGGCAACCAGATCATCGAAGCGCTGGCGCCGCGACCGGGCGAGATCGCGCTCGACAAGCCCGGCAAGGGCGCTTTCTGGGCCACGCCGCTGCACAACCTGCTGCAGCAGGCCGGCGTCACGCAGCTCGTCTTCATGGGCGTGACGACCGAGGTCTGCGTGCAGACCAGCATGCGCGAGGCCAACGACCGCGGCTACGACGGCCTGCTGCTGGAAGACTGTACCGAGAGCTACTTTCCGCACTTCAAGAGCGCCACGTTGGAGATGATCCGCGCGCAAGGCGCGATCGTCGGCTGGACCGCGTCCAGCGCCGCCCTGCTGGCCGCGCTGCCCACGCCCTGACCCCCACACTGCTAGAGTGCCTTGTGCCCACCACCGCCCAACGACGTTCAGCCCCTCACGCCAAGCGCGCAGCGACGCCACCCTCGCGCGCCGACGAGGTGTACGAACAGCTCAAGCGCGACATCGCCGACTTCCACCTGCTGCCGGGCGACCGCTTCACCGAAAACGAGCTCTGCGAGCGCCTGAATGTGTCGCGCACACCGGTGCGCCAGGCGCTGATTCGCCTGCAGCAGGAGGGCTTCGTGGAGGTGCTGTTCCGCGCGGGCTGGCGCGTGCTGCCCTTCGACTTCAACCGCTTCGACCAGCTCTACGACCTGCGCATGCTGCTGGAGACGGCGGCGGTGCAGCGCCTGTGCGCGCACGAGGGCCCGCCCGGCCCGCTGCTGCAGGGTCTGAAGGAGTTGTGGCTGGTGCCGGCCGGCGACCGCGAAAGCGACGCGGCCGCGGTGGCGGCGATGGACGAGGCGTTTCACCAGACGCTGGTGCGCGCGGCCGGCAACGACGAGCTGGCGCGTGTGCACCAGGACGTGACGGAGCGCATCCGCATCATCCGCCGGCTGGATTTTCTGAAGCAGATGCGCATCGACGCGACCTACGACGAGCACGCCAAAATCCTGCGGGCGGTGCTGGCGCGCAACGCGGACCGCGCGAGCCTGCTGCTGCGCACGCACATCCAGACCAGCCAGGTGGAGGTGCGCAAGATCACCCTGCACCAGGTGTTTCTGGCGCGGCAGACGGGGGTGGGCTGAGCTTCTTCCGCCCTGTTGTGGCTACGGGTCACGCAGCGCTTCGTTTCGCTCGTTGCACCTCGCGAAGCTCGCGGCCACTGGGTGCCCTGCTCCGCGAATGTCCCCCGCCAAGGGCTGCGCCCTTGGCTCCTCCTTTATTTCGCTGCGCAAGGCACCCAGCGTCCGCGAGCAACGGGCACGGCAGCACGCCAACCGACCGAGTGCCAACGAGGTCGTCGGTGATCGGGTGTCCGGCGCAGCGACATAAAGGAGGAGGAGCGGAGCGCGCCAGCGATCCGCTCCGGGGGACAGTCGCGGAGCCGGACACCCGAGCGCCGATGACCGGAGCAGCCGACCGGAGCAGCCGGAGAAAACGCCCCCAACCATCGCAATCGGAGAAGGAATCCCCCTTGCTTCCGCCCAATTCACGCCGATGTTAAGAATTATTTGCATTTAGAATCCGGCGTTTCCCCCTTCTGTCCTGGAGAACCGCCATGCGCCTGAAGCCCCTCGCCGCCGCTGCCGTGCTCGCCCTGAGCCTGGCCGCCCCCCTGCACGCCCAGACCGCCGCCACCCCCGCCAGCGTGGCCACGCACTACGCCACCCTGGTGCACGCCAACTACGAGGACACGCTCAACGCCGCCAAGGCCCTGCAGGCCGCCGTCAAGGCCTTCACCGCCGCGCCCTCGCAACAGACCCAGGACGCCGCCCGCAAGGCCTGGCTCGATGCGCGCGAGTTCTACGGCCAGACCGAAGCCTTCCGCTTCTACGGCGGCCCCATCGACAACGACAACGGCCCCGAAGGCCAGCTCAACGCCTGGCCCATGGACGAGTCCTACGTCGACTACATCGACGGCAAGAAAACCTCGGGCATCGTCAACAACAAGAAGCAGGCCATCACCAAGAAGGCCCTGGCCGGCATGAACGAAAAAGGCGGCGAAGAGAACATCGCCACCGGCTGGCACGCCATCGAATTCATGCTCTGGGGCCAGGACCTGTCCGAGACCGGCCCGGGCAACCGCAGCTTCGAGGACTTCGTCGACGGCAAGGCGCCCAATGCCGATCGCCGCCGCCAGTACCTCAATGTCGTCACCGAACTGCTGGTCGACGACCTGAGCGGCCTGGTGAAGGCCTGGGCGCCGGGCGCCAAGAACAACTACCGCGCCCGGTTCGAGAAGGGCGGCAACGAGTCCCTGCGCAAGATGTTCGTGGCCATGGGCTCGCTCTCGCGCGGTGAGCTGGCCGGCGAACGCCTTGAAGTGGCCCTGGCCAGCCAGGACCAGGAAGACGAGCACAGTTGCTTCGCCGACAACACCCACCGCGACGCCGTGACCAACGCCAAGGGCATCGAGAACGTCTGGCTCGGCCGCTACGTGCGCGCCGACGGCAGCACGCTGCAAGGCCCCAGCCTGCGCGACCTGGTGAACGCCAAGGACGCCGCGCTGGCCGAGAAGACCTCGAAGCAGATCCGCACCTCCGTGGAAGCGGCCGAGGCCATTCCCGCGCCGTTTGACCGAGCGATCATCGCCGGCTCGGCGGGCCGCCCGAAGGTCGAGGCCACCATCAAGAGCCTGACCGAGCAGTCCAACGACATCGTGGCCGCGGCCGCGGCCGTGGGCATCAAGAAGCTCACGCTGGTGCAGCCGTGAAGCGCGCGGCCTTCACGGCCGCTGCGCTGACCGCCCTCGCGGCGGCCACCGTGGCCGCTGCGCTCCACGCGGGGCTGGCTGGCGCGCAGGCCGCCGCCCCCACCGCCGTTCCCACCGATGTGGCCCCCGATCCGCTGGGCGAGAAGACCGGCGGCGAGACCACGGTCTGGGCCACGGGAAAGAACGCGTTTTCCTTTCCCGCCGCCAACCTCACGGACGCGGAGCGCACGCGCTTCGTCATCGGCAATTCCTTTTTCAAGCGCAACTGGGTCGAGGCGCCCGCCAGCACCAAGGCGCGCGACGGCCTGGGCCCGAACTTCCTGGCGCGCTCCTGTGGCGCCTGCCACCTGTTCGACGGCCGCGGTGAGCCGCCGCCGTGGAAGCGCGGCATCTCCGACGAGGAGCCGCTGGCGCTGCTGCTGCGCCTGTCCATCCCCGGGGCGGACGCCACGGGCGGGCCGCTGCACGACCCCGTCTACGGCGATCAGCTCAACACCTCCGCCATCCAGGGCGTCAAGCCCGAGGGCCGCGTGCGCCTGCGCTGGGAAGCCGTGAAGGGCAAGTTCGCCGACGGCACGCCCTACACGCTGCAAAAGCCCGAGTACATCATCGACCGCCTGGCCTACGGCCCGCTCGCCCAGGGCGCCATGGTGAGCCCGCGCATCGCGCCGCAGGTCATCGGCGTGGGCTTGCTGGAAGCCATTCCCGAGCGCGAGATCCTGGCCAACGCGCAGGCGCAGGCCGCGCTGGACGGCCCCATCAAGGGCCAGCCCAACCGCGTGTGGGACGCGTTCGCGCAGCGCGAGATGGTCGGCCGCTTCGGCTGGAAAGCCAACGTGGCCACGCTGGCGCACCAGACGGCCGGCGCCTTCCATGGCGACATCGGCATCACGTCGGTGCAGCACCCGCAGCAGACCTGCACGCCGAAGCAGAAAGACTGCCTGGCCGCGCCGCACGGTGGCAAGGACGGCGAGCCCGAGATCGATCCGAAGACCCTGGACGAAGTGGTCTTCTACCAGGCCACGCTGGCACCGCCCGCGCGCCGCAACGCCAAGGATCCGCAAGTGCTGCGCGGCCAGGCGCTGTTCGCGCAGGCGCAGTGCGCGGTGTGCCACCGGCCCAGCTACACCACGGCCGAAGGCCCCTTCCCGAACCTCAGCAGCAAGGCGCTGCAGGGCCAGACCATCCACCCCTACACCGACCTGCTGCTGCACGACATGGGCGAGGCGCTGGCCGATGGCCGCCCCGACTTCCGGGCCAGCGGCCGGCAGTGGAAGACACCGCCGCTGTGGGGCATCGGCCTGATCAAGGACGTGAACGGCCACACGCGCCTGATGCACGACGGCCGCGCCGACGGCGTGCTCGAGGCCATCCTGTGGCACGGCGGCGAGGCCGAGGCCAGCAAGCAGCAGGTGCTGAAGTTCAACGAGGCCGACCGCCAGGCGCTGGTGAAGTTCGTGGAGAGTCTCTGATGCGCCTGCGTGCCGCCACACTGGCCTTGCTGCTGAGCGCGCCGGGCGCCTTGTGGGCGCAGGCCGCCGCGCCCTATTACTACCCGCCCGACGCGGTGTCGGCGCTGTACCGCGACCACACCGCGCCGCTGGCGCGCGCGTTCGCCGCGCAGGCACCCGCGCTGGTGCAGGCGCTGCAGGCCCACTGCGCCGGCCCGGCGGCGCTGGCCCCCGCGCGCGCCGCCTGGACGCAGACCATGCTGGCCTGGGAGCACCTGGCCGCCGTGGCGGTGGGACCGCTGATCGAGCGCCGCTCGCTGCGCGCCATCGACTTCCAGCCGCTGCGCCCCGACCTGCTCAGGCGCATGCTCGCGCGCGAGCCGAAGACGCTGGAGGACATGGTGCGCGTGGGCACGCCGGCCAAGGGCCTGCCCGCCATCGAGCACCTGCTGTGGACGGCCCCCGCCGCGCCACGCAGCGGCGCCTGCACCTACGCCGTGCTGGCCGCGCAGGAGGTGCAGCGCGAGGCCGAGGCCCTGCGCAGCGCCTTTGACGCCCTGGCCGCGACGCCACCCGAAGAGGAGGCTGCCGTCACCGCCTTCGTGGAGTTCATCAACCAGTGGCTGGGCGGCCTGGAACGCCTGCGCTGGATGGGCATGGAAAAGCCCCTGCGCGAGGCCGAGTCGCGCGGCGCGGCGCCTGCCTTCGCGCGCGTCCCCAGCGGCCAGACCGGCGCGGCCTGGGCCGCCGAATGGGCCGAACTGCGCGCGCTGGCGCGCCAGCCCGACAGCGGCGCGCCCGCCCTCGGTGCGGGGCGCGTGAGCATCGAGAGCTACCTGCGCGGGCGCGGCCACGTCGCGCTGGCCGATCGCTGGCGCGCCACCGTGGACGAGGCGGACCGCGCGATGCAGACCCTCAAGCCCGGCCAGCCCGCCAGCGTGGACGCGACGGCGCGCACGCTCAAGAAGCTGACCACGATGATGCAGGCCGAAGTGGCCGGCAGCCTCGAAGTCAACCTGGGTTTTTCCAGTGCCGATGGCGATTGACCCCCGCCGTGGTCTCACGCGCCGCGCCCTGCTCGCGCTGCTGGGTGCCGCGGCCTGGCCCATGGCCCACGCCGCCGCGCGCGGCGAGTCCGACGAACTCCTGGCCAGTTGGGCCGAAGCCGGCCGCTACCACGCGGGCCGCCTGAGCGTCGGCACCGGGGGCGCGCAGGTGCGCTCGCGCATCGAACTGCCCACGCGCGCGCACGGCCTGGCGCTGGAAGCGGATGGCGCCGTGCTGGTGGCCGCGCGCCGCCCCGGCGACTGGCTGCTGCGCTGGCGCCCCGCGGGCGGCGAGCCGCAGTGGCACTGGGTGGACGATGACCGCCGGCTCAACGGCCATGTGCTGCCCTCCACGGATGGCCGCTTCGTGTGGACCGCCGAGACCGACCAGGCCGACGCGAGCGGCCTGATCGGCCTGCGCGACGCGCGCACGCTGGAGAAGACCGGCGAGTGGGCCACGCGGGGCATGGACCCGCACGAGATGCTGGTGCTGCCCGAGGCACTGGGCGACGTTCCCGCCGGCGCGCTGCTGGTGGCCAACGGCGGCATTCCCACGCAAAGCGAAACCGGCCGCAGCCACCGCGACCTCTCGCGCATGGACCCTTCACTGGTGGCGCTGGACCCCGCCGGCGGCACCCTGCTCGGCCAGTGGCGCCTGCACGACCCGCGCCTGAGCGTGCGCCACCTGGCCTGGGACCCGGTGAGCCGGCGCGTGGGCATCGCCCTGCAGGCCGAGCACGACGACGAGGCCGCGCGCCGCGACGCGCCGCTGCTGGCCACCTGGGACGGCAGCGCCTTGAAGGCCTCGCCCCCCATGCCCGGCGCACTCGGCTACGGCGGCGACATCTGTGCGCGCGCGGGTGGCGGTTTCTGGCTCAGCGCCACGCGCGCGAACGCGCTGCTGGGCCTGGCGCCAGACGGTGTGATCGCGGATCGGATCGCCTTGCCCTCGGCCGGCGCGCTCGCCGCGCAAGCCGGGCACGCCTGGGCCGGCGGCGCGGCGGCGATGTGGGACGACGGCCAGCGGCGCGATTGGCCCGCGGCCCTGCAACTGGACAACCACTGGGTGAGCGCGCGCGCCTGAGGGCTGCCGATCGGGCGGCCGGCCTCACCAGGGCAGCGGCGAGCGCTCCAACGCGGTTTCCATCGTCGGCAGGGCCAGCAGGCCGGCCTCGAGCTGCGCCTGCAACCCGGCCTGCAGCGTGGCCACGAGCGTGGGGGCCAGTGCGGCGGGCACCCGTTGCAGCAGGACCTGGGCGGTGCTCAGGTCGTTCAGTTCGCCGAGCAGGGTTTGCGCGTCGGCCAGCGTGGCCGTGCTGCGCGCGGCGCGCTTGGGGTCGAGCAGGCCGACCAGGAATTCCTGGGTGTAGCGCAGCTTCTTGAGCGCCAGGCGCAATTCGTGGCGCCCGTCCGGGCCCAGGCGGCGCGCGTCGCGTGCCTGTTCGCGCAGCCGCGCGTGGCCCCGGCGCAGCGTGGCCACGGCCCAGCGCGGCAGGTTCACCCGCTCGCGCGGCTCGGGCAAGGCGAACACCGAGCGGGTGAATGCCAGCAGGGCCAGCGCGTGGGCCGGGTCGGCCAAGGCACGCGCCACCGCCAGGTTGGCCTCGCGGCGTTGCCCGGCCACCCAGGCGCGCAGGGCCTGGGCCTCGGGCCGGGCGTCGCTGTCGGGCAGGCGCTCGGGCAGCCACTCGGTGGCAAACACGTCCCAGTTGCGCGCCGCGCCGAGCGTGTCGGCCAGGCCCTTCCAGTGCGCCGACCAGTGCGCCACCCAGCGGCGCGGCAGGTGGTCGCGGAACAGCCGCAGGCCGGTGCGCAGGCGGCGCAGGGCGACGCGCAACTGGTGCACGAACTCCGGGTCCGGCAGTGGCGCGGCGGCGGGCGGCAGGTGCGCCAGCGCGCGCGGCTCGGCCTCGTTCGCCTGCAGATGCGTCAGGCAGGCCAGGCTGGCGGCCTGGAAGGCCTCGCGCGCCGTCATGTCGCGCCTCAGTTCCAGGGGCGCGGCGCGCCGGGGCATGGCCGCCTGGCCCGCGAACAGGGCGTAGCCGCGCTCGGCCTTGCTGCGCGGCTCGGGGTGCAGGCGCAACGCGCCCGCGGTGCGGCCCTCGGGGCCCAGCACCAGCGTGTGCGCCAGATCGAGCAGCGCATCGACCGGACCGTCCAGCAGTTCCAGTTCCACTTCGAGCAGGCGCTCGCGGCGCACGCGCCGGCCGTTGCCCACGGCGATGTGGCCGTCGTCGAACGCAAGTTCGACGCGCGCGCCCGCGTGCTCCACCACCATGGCGCGGCGCGCGAAGTCGGTGCGGAAGACCGCGCGCAGCCGCGGCGCCCAATCCTTCAAGGCGGCGGCCAGCGCGGGCTCGTCCACCACGCGCGAGAAGTCGACCCGCCCGCGCGGCTTGGGCACTTCCCATTCGCCGCGCTGCGACAGGCCGCCGACGGTGCTGCCCGAGGTCTTGACCGTGAGCAGGCTTCGGCCACCCACCCGGCGTTCGCGCACGGCCAGGCGCGCCTCGCGCAGCGCCAGATCGGGCGTGTCGAAGTAGGTGTTGAACAGGCGCTGGCCCGCGCGCGGCAGGCCTCGCAACAGCGGGTGGGCCAGCAGGCGCTCGGCGTCCCGGGGGTGCAACGCCAGCTTGATTTCGGTTTCCTGAGGCATGAATCGATCAGATCACAGTTCCTTGATGCCACACCTTACAACTGGTAACCGGGTCGGCGCTACCTCGGCCAACAATGCCGATCCGCGCACCCCCACGGTGCGGAGTCGTTGGAGAACAACCATGAGCCTGATGCCCCGGATGCGCGCCGCCCTTGCTGCGGCGCTGATGTTGCTGCTCGCCGCTTGCGGCGGCGGCGGTGGTGGAGACAGTGGCAGCGGCACGCTGCGCGTGGCGCTCACCGATAACCCCGCCTGCGGCTACGACGAGGTCGTGGTCACCGTGAGCGAGGTGCGCGTGCACACCTCGGACGCGCCCGACAGCGACCCGGATTGGCGGTCCATCCCGGTGAACCCGCCGCGCACCATCGACCTGCTGGACTACACCAACGGCGCCCTGCTCGACCTGGGCCAGACCCTGGTGCCCGCGGGCACCTACACCCGGCTGCGCCTGGTGCTGGCCGCCAACACCGGCACGCAAGCCGACCGCAACTGGATCGTGCTCAGCGGCAACCCGGGCGTGAGAGTGCCGCTCAAGACGCCGAGCGGGCAGCAGTCGGGCCTGAAGGTGCAGACCAGCCTGGCCGTGCAGGCCAACGGCCTGACCGACGTGGTGATCGACTTCGATGCCTGCCGATCGGTGGTGATGGCCGGGAGTTCGGGCCAGTACCTGCTCAAGCCCGTGCTGCGCACCCTGCCGCGCGTGGAAACCGGCGTGATCGGCGAGGTGTCGATCGCCGCGGCCACGGCCGGCGCCAGCGTGTCGCTGCAGCAGAACGGCGAGGTGCGGCGCGCCACCGTGGCCGATGCCAACGGCCTGTTCAAGCTGCAGCCCGTGGAGCCGGGCGAGTACACGCTGGTGGTGGTGACGCCCGGCTACGCCACCGCGGCCGTGCGCCAGGTGCAGGTGTTCAGCGGACAGCTCGTGCGCGCGGCGCCCGCCGGCCAGCGCATCGACCCGCCCGCCTCGGGCACGGCCATCTTCACCGGGCAGGTGTCGATCACGCCGGTGCCACCCGAAATCGAAGCGGCCGTGGCCGTGCGGCAGACACTCACGGCGGGCGACACGATCACCCTGGTGGACCGCCCGGTCAACGCCATCACCGGCGAATACGCCCTCACCGGCCTCGCGGTGGACGCACCGCGCGTGGCCCAGCACGCCGCTGGCGGCGCGCTGAGCTTCGCGGCCGACAACGGCGCCGCAGGCAACTTCACCGTGCGCGCCACCACGGGCGGCGTCAGCAAGACCGTCGATCACCTGGCGGTGAGCGACAGCGACACCGTCGACCAGGATTTCGTTTTCCCCTGAACCGCAGAGCCCCACGCCATGCCCCTTCTTCATCGCTCCCTCTCCCCGTTCCTCCTCGGCGCCGCGCTGGCGCTGGCCATCGCACCCGCACTGGCCGAGAAGCCCCCGCACGCCGGCGGTGGCAAACACGGCCAGGCCGAAGAAAAAGCCAAGGGCGGCGGCAAGCCGCAAAAGGGTGGTGGTGGTGACCGCGACAGCACCGCGCGCCACGCCCCCTCGGGCGGCGACCGCACCGACATTTCGGTGAACGTGCAGATCGGCGGCTACTTCACCGACGCGCAGCGCCGCACCGTCGTCGACTACTACGAGCCGCGCTTTCGCGCCGGCAACTGCCCGCCCGGCCTGGCCAAGAAGAACAACGGCTGCATGCCGCCGGGGCAGGCCAAGAAGTGGCGCCGCGGCGCGCCGCTGCCCGGCGACGTCATCTACTACCCGGTGCCCGACGCCATCTCCATCCGCCTCGGCGTGCCGCCCTCGGGCCACAAGTACGTGCGCGTGGCCACCGACATCCTGCTCATCGCCGTGGGCACGGGCATGGTGATCGACGCCATCGAAGACCTGAGCCGGCTGTGAAACAGGCCCTGGCCGGCGCGGTGCTCTCGCTGATCGCCGCCGCTGGCCTGGCGCAGGACGGCGCCGACGCCCCGGCCCAGGACCGGACCGGGGCGCCCCGCGACGAGGTGGCGCTGCAAGCCAGCCGCGACTACCTCGTCGGAGCGGCCATCGGCTCCTCGGCCAATCCGCTGGGCACGGCGGAGCAGAAGCTCTCGTTCGGCGGCATCTGGGCCTTTCAACTCGGGCGCTTGCGCTTCGCGAGTTCGGGCGCGAGCGCCCTGCTCAACCAGGGCCGCGACACGGTGGACAGCGGCGTGAGCACGCAGCTCGCGCGCAGCGACAGGGTCTCGCTCAACACCTCGCTCGCCATCGACGACGGCCGCGACTGGCGCGACGAGAAAGACCCGCGCTTCCATGGCCTGGGCAAGGTGCGCGCCACCGTGCGCGGCCGCCTCACGCTGGGCCTCTCGCTCAGCGAGCGCTGGAGCCTGACCAGCCGCGCCTCGCAGGACCTGCTGGGCCGCGACGGCGGCCTGCGCCTGGACACGGGGCTGAACTACCGCCACCGGATCTCGCGCGACACGCATTGGGACCTGTCCTTCGGCGCCGGCTGGGCCAACGGCAGCTTCCGCCAGACGCACTACGGCATCAGCCCCGAAGGCGCCGCCGCCACCGGCCTGCCGGCGTACGCCATCGGCTCGGGTTGGGACAGCCTGTCGATGGGCTGGCGCATCACCTCGGCGCTGAACCGGCACTGGGTGGGCTACGCGGGCCTGGGCATGGCGCAGTTGCAGGGCGCCGCGCGGCGCAGCCCGCTGGCCACGCGGCCCACCACCTACAGCGCGGGGGTGGGGCTGGCGTACCGCAACCGCTGAGCCTGGGAACGCGTTCTTAAAGCAGCCGCGCGAGGTAATGCCCCGTGTGGCTCGCCGGGTTGGACGCCACGTCCTCCGGCGTGCCCTGCGCCACCACCGTGCCGCCACCGGTGCCGCCCTCGGGCCCCATGTCGATGAGCCAGTCGGCAGTCTTGATCACATCCAGGTTGTGCTCGATCACCACGATGGTGTTGCCCGCGTCGCGCAACTGGTGCAGCACCTTGAGCAGCAGCTCGATGTCGGCGAAGTGCAGGCCGGTGGTGGGCTCGTCGAGGATGTAGAGCGTGCGGCCGGTGTCGCGCTTG
>NZ_DATIGV010000019.1:0-4553 GCF_035481345.1 Hydrogenophaga sp.
CCAGAAGGCCGGCGTGAAGGCCAACACCCCGCCGCCCGTGCCGCCCTGGCACTGGCCGTCTCCGTGCTCGGCCTCGCCACCAGCGGCGCCCACGCGCAGGAGAAATTCACCTACATGACCAACTGGTACGCCCAGGCCGAGCACGGCGGCTTCTACCAGGCGGTGGCCACCGGCATCTACAAGAAGCACGGCCTGGACGTGACCATCCGCATGGGTGGCCCGCAGGTCAACATCCTGCAGATCATGGGCGCCGGCCAGGCCGACTGCATCATGGGCTCGAGCGACCTGCAGATGATGATCGCGCGCAGCGGCGGCCTGCCGGTCACCACCGTCGCCGCGGTGTTCCAGAAAGACCCGCAGGTGCTCATCGCCCACGAAGACGTGAAAAGCTTCGAGGACATGAAGGGCAAGACCATCCTGATCTCGCCCACGGCCACGCGCGGCTACTGGGCCTGGCTCAAGGGCAAGTACGGCTTTACCGACGCGCAGACGCGCCCCTACACCTTCAACATCCAGCCCTTCGTGGCCGACAAGAACGTGGTGCAGCAGGGCTACCTGACCTCCGAGCCCTTCGCCATCCAGAAGGCCGGCGTGAAGGCCAACACCTTCCTGTTCGCCGACCACGGCTACCCCAGCTACGCGGCCACCATCTCCTGCATGGACAAGACGGTGAAGGAACGCCGCGCCGCCGTGGCGGCCTTCGTGCGCGGCACCATGGAAGGCTGGAAGTCCTACTTCGCCGATCCGGCGCCGGCCAACGCGCTGATCAAGAAGGACAACCCCAACATGACCGACGAGCAGCTCACTTACAGCGTGGCCAAGCTCAAGGAAATGGGCATCGTCGTCAGCGGCGGCGCGGCCACGAACGGCATCGGCTCCATCGACGAGGCCCGCATCCGGCAGAGCTACGACTTCCTGGTCGCCAACCAGTTGATCGACCCGGGCAAGGTGAACACCGCGCAGGCGTACGACATCTCGATCATCCAGTCGATCAAGGTGCTGCCCTGAGGGCGCGCACGGCACCGTCCCCCGAGTGGATGCCATGAGCGACACCCCACCCGTCCCGGCCATCGAGGCGCTGTCGGCGCAGAAGACCTACCCCAACGGCACGGTCGCGCTGCAGCCGGTGGACCTCACCATCCAGGAAGGCGAATTCGTCACGCTGCTGGGCCCTTCGGGCTGCGGCAAGAGCACCCTGCTCAAGATGATCGCCGGCCTGCTGGAGCCCACCGACGGGCGCCTGCTGCTGTGGCGCAAGCCGGTGGCGGCGGCCCAGGAGGGCGAGGGCAAGAAGATGGCCTTCGTCTTCCAGTCGCCCACGCTGATGCCCTGGGCCAGCGTGCAGGCCAACGTGCGCCTGCCGCTGGACCTGGCCCGGGTGCCCCGCGCCGAGGCCGACGCGCGCGTGGCCGAGGCGCTGGAGCTGGTGGGGCTGTCGAAGTTCGCCAAGGCCCTGCCGCGCGCGCTGTCGGGCGGCATGCAGATGCGCGTGTCCATCGCGCGCGGCCTGGTGGTGCAGCCCAACCTGCTGCTCATGGACGAGCCCTTCGGCGCGCTCGACGAGATCACCCGGCACAAGCTCGACGCCGACCTGCTGGAGCTGTGGCGCAAGAAGAAGCTCACCGTGGTGTTCGTCACCCACTCCATCCATGAGGCGGTCTTCCTGTCCAGCCGCGTGGTGATGATGGCCGCCCGCCCGGGCCGCATCGTCGAGCAGGTGCGCATCGACGAGCCCTACCCGCGCAGCCCGGAGTTCATGGTCTCCAGCGCCTTCCAGCACCACGCCAGGCACCTGCAGCGCAGCCTGCTGGCCGCCAGCCAGCACCACGAGGAGGAGCCCTCGGCATGAGCACGACCTGGAACAACGCCGCCGCCCCCGCGCCCGAGGCAGCGGCCACCCCGGCCCCGCCGCCGCCCGCCCGCGCCGTGCGCACGCCACTGCTGTTGGAGCCGCGCGTGCAGCGCGTGCTGCTGCCCGTGCTGGTCGGCCTGCTGCTGATCGGTGCCTGGCAGGCCCTGGTCGTGGGCATGGAACTGCCGCCCTACCTGGTGCCTTCGCCCGGCCTGATGTGGGACACGCTGATCGCCGACTGGGCGATGCTGGGCACCGCGTTGCTGGTGACGCTGAAGATCACGGTGCTGTCCTTCCTGGTCGCCACGCTGCTGGGGGTGCTGATCTCCTTCGTGTTCGTGCAGAGCCGCCTGATCGAGACCGCGCTGTTTCCCTACGCGGTGCTGCTGCAGGTTACGCCCATCGTGGCGATCGCGCCCCTGATCATCATCTGGGTCAAGGACCCGACGGCCTCGCTGGTGGTCTGCGCCACGCTGGTGGCCCTGTTTCCCATCATCAGCAACACCACGCTGGGCCTGCGCAGCGTCGACCCGGACCTGCAGGCGTACTTCAAGCTGAACCGCGCCACCCGGCTGCAGACGCTGGTGCGCCTGCGCGTGCCCAGCGCCTTGCCCTACTTCTTCGGCGGGCTGCGCATCTCCAGCGGCCTGGCGCTGATCGGCGCGGTGGTGGCGGAATTCGTCGCCGGCACCGGTGGCGCCGCCACCGGCCTGGCCTACCAGATCCTCATGGCGGGCTACCAGCTCAACATCCCGCGCATGTTCGCCGCGCTGCTGCTCATCTCGCTGACCGGCGTGGCCCTGTTCGCGCTGATGGCCTGGGCCAGCCGCGCGGCGCTGGGCTCCTGGCACGCCAGCGAACTCTCGCACGACTGAACGACGACCGACACGATGAACACCCCCCTTTCCCCCATCGAACAGCTGCGGCTGGACCTGAGCGATCTCGACTGGGTCACCGACCCGAGCCGCATCCAGCGGCTGTCGCAGGACTTCTCCTGGTTCAGCCCCGTGCTGACGCGCCAGCTCGAAGGCAAGGTCGCCGACGCGGTGGTGCGCCCACGCACCGAGGAGCACATCCGCCGCGTGGTCAGCGCCTGCGCGCGGCTCAAGGTGCCGCTCACCATCCGGGGCAGCGGCACGGGCAACTACGGCCAGACCACGCCGCTGGCCGGCGGCGTGGTGCTCGACATGACCGGCTACAACCAGTTGCTGTGGGTGCGCCCCGGCGTGGCACGCGCGCAGGCCGGCATCCGCCTGCACGAGATCGAGAAGGCCGCCCAGCCGCTGGGCCAGGAGCTGCGCTGCATGCCCTCCACCTTTCGCAGCGCCACCCTGGGCGGCCTGTTCGGCGGTGGCTTCGGCGGCGTGGGCTCGATCAACTACGGCCCGCTGGCCGCGCGCGGCAACGTCGTCGGGCTCAAGGCCATGAGCATCGAGACCGAGCCGCAGGTGGTGGAGCTGCGCGGCGCCGAGGCGCTGCACATGCACCACCTGTGGGGCACCAACGGCCTGGTGCTGGAACTGGAGATCGCCCTGGCCCCCGCGCAGCCCTGGCTGGAAACGCTGAGCGTGTTCGACGACTTCGACGCCGCGCTGGCCTTTGCCGACGCCCTGGCGCGCGCGCCGGGCCTGGCCAAGCGCGAAGTGGCGTTCCTGGCCAGCCCCGTGCCCGATCACCTGACCCAGTTGGCCGAGCACCTGCCCAAGGGCTGCCACGCCGTGCTGTCGCTGGTCGCCGAAGCCGGCGAAGAAGAGCTGAACGCCCTGGTGGCGGCCCATGGCGGCCGCGTGAGCTACCGCCGCACCGCCGAGGAGGTGGCCAAGAGCCACCGCACCCTGATGGAGTTCACCTGGAACCACACCACCCTGCACGCCCTGCGGGTGGACAAGAACCTCACCTACCTGCAGACCACCTTCACGCCGGGCGAGTACGTGCGCCAGATCACCGAGCTGAGCCGGCGCTACGAAGGCGAAGTGCTCATGCACGCCGAGTTCCTGCGCAACCTGGAAGGCCAGCTCAACTGCAGCGCGCTGCAACTGGTGCGCTTCACCACGGAAGAGCGGTTGCAGCAGATCATCGACGAGCACCGCGCGTACGGCGTGCGCATCAACAACCCCCACACCTTCATCGTCGAAGACGGCAAGGCCGGGGGCGAACTGCCGGCGGCGTCCCTCGCCATGAAGGCCCGATTCGACCCGCTGAGCCTGCTCAACCCGGGCAAGCTGCGCGGCTGGCCGGCCCCGGAGGCCGTGCGATGAGCATGGGCACCCCCATGGCGCGCTACGCCTCGGCCCGGCGCGCCGGTGATTTCGTCTTCATGAGCGGCGTGGTCGCCATGGACCCCGCCACGCGCCAGGCCGTGGCGCGCTACGACGACCTGCCCGACGCGGCGCAGGCCGATCTGCGCCGGCTGGGCTACGTCACGGGGCAGTTGTCGGTCGACGTTTTCGAGGCGCCCATCGTGGCGCAGAGCTGGTTCGTGCTGGCGCGCATCCAGGCGCTGGCGGCCGAGCACGGCGGCTCCATGGCCGATGTGTTCAAGCTGGTGCAGTACTTTCGCCGCCTGCCCGACTACGCGCACTTCAACCGCGTGCGCGGCCTGTTCTACCCGGGCGAGCCGCCCGCGAGCACCGTGGTCGAGGTCAACCGCTTCCTGCCCGGCGACGAACTGCTGGTGGAGGTGGAAGCGACGATGTACCTG